>DATHTZ010000126.1:0-3543 GCA_035462675.1 Nitrospiraceae bacterium
AGTGTAAATGTACGCGATCCCACCGACGACGCAATCACGTTGAACGCGTGCCAGGATGCGATCTTCCGTATCGACTCCATTCTGCAGGGTCAAGATGTCGTTCCTGCTTCGGCCCAAGACGCTCGCAGCCGTGTAGCAGAATGGTCTCACGATTCGCAGCGCCAATGGTTCCTTCACGGTGCATCCGCCGGCCGCTTCCGATCCGCGGGATCTCCCGAAGCCTGACCTGATTATTCTCTCCGTGAAAGCCTATGACTTGGATGAGGTACTGACGCAAATCGAGCCGGTACTGACCGATCGGACCGTCATCTTGACCCTGCAGAATGGAGTCGATACGGAAGATCGCATCCTGGCACGCGTTCAACGTGATTGCGTCGTCGGTGGGATCGCGTACATTTACACTAAGATCGCGCAGCCCGGCGTCATTGACCATTATAAGAAAGGGGCTGTGGCGATTGGAGAGCTGATGGGAAATCAAAGCGCTCGTCTGCTGGCCATTGCAGATCTGTTCAAGCAGGCGGGGATTCCTTGTCAGCTGGTCGACGATATTCGGCGCAGCAAGTGGGAGAAGCTCTGTTGGAATTGCGTCTTCAATCCCCTGACCGTGATGATCGACGACAAAGTCGCTAAGGCGCTCGATCATCACGAGATGCTGGGAGTGATCCACCAGATCGTAGGTGAAATCGTGGCGGTGGCGGCCAGCGCGAAGGTACCGTTAGCCGCCGATATGGCGGAGAAGGTGGTCCGCTGGACGAGCGAGATACGGGATATCCATACCTCGATGTATGACGATTGGAAGGCCGGGCGGCCGACCGAGATCGATTTTCTGAACGGGTATGTCGCGAAGCTTGGACGGAAATTCGGCATTCCGACACCATTGAACGACCTGCTGACGGCGGTGATCAAGACCATCACCGAGCGGGAGCGAAGCGGTCCTGGTATTGTGCAGATCGACGGGGCGGTGGTCCAACCTGTGTCGCTTGACCGTGCCGCGATCGCATCCTTGCCGGCAGAGCATCAGCTCGATATTTCGACGGTGATGCCCGGCATGCAGGGAAAGGGGATTCGGGTGAAGGGTCTGCTCGATATTCCAGCGCTGGCCATAGGGGCAGATCACGTCACTTTTCATGCCTCAGACGGGAAATACTCAGCCTGTCTCACGCTCCAACAGGCGAGAGAGTACGGGGTACTCGTCTATGAACTCGATGGAACATCGTTACCCGATGCGAAAGGCGGTCCGTTTCGGCTAGTCACACCCGGTCTCGGAGATCTGTGCGCCAACGTAAAGGGGGTGGCAAGAATCGAGGTGACCATGGGAGCCGGAGCGGATACGCGGCCAACGAGTTGCTAACAACTGAGAGAAGTCTTTGAATCGACACGACAATAGCAGAGAAATGTGCGGGTCAGTTTGGCGTAATGTGCTGGTCTGTATGCTCAATAGCTGGACGTCGTAGGAGGCGCCATTGGAGATCGGACAGTTTACTCACTGCTATGTAGACGACAGTATTCACGACGCGCTCGGCTTTATCACCCTGGCTTTTGTCTTCTCGCCCCACGACCTTGATACGTCAGTACGACAGGCCTTGGCGGCGGCCGGGCTAGATCCGGAGTGTGAGGAATTCAAGAGCCGTGCCCGCATGGATCAGAATCCCGCGATGCAGGCAGCCCGCGACAAACTTATTGGGGTGATTCGGGAGCACGCTCACGTGGGCGTGGTGATCGCGCGCAGGCACCGCATAGTGCCTCTGGGTAAGCAGTGCCTGCAGGCGTTGCAGTCCATCCTCATCCGGAATGGCATCCCTCCTAAGGATCTTCGCGTTCACGTGGACGCTGAGATTTTCTCCTCCCGTGAACAAGCGCAGGCCATTCACGGCGTGTTTCAATTCCTTGCGCCCATGCAGCTCTTCCCCTGCGAGGTGTCGCATACCTGCCGAGGCATCCAAGTTGCTGATCTCGTTGCGCACACCCTGTCTCAAGTGGTTCGCGAAGGCGTCACGGGGGCTCCCAAGTTGATTGATGTGGGAGGCCCAGACAACGGTTATGCCGAGGGCACGATGATGCCCTTGAGCGAGTTCCTTCTCGCGGGATTTCGTTACAGGATCCTTGCACGTCGCATGGGGTACAACGGGGAGCAGTTCGATCCGGCGACGGATCCGGTCATCATTGGACCCGACGATGATCCGGCGAATTATGGTCAGTACCCGGAGGCGGTTGGGTGGGGCGTTCAGGTGGCGCAGGAAACGCCCGATGCGGTGCGACATGCAGTATTCAAGATGCTCGATCGCGTATGGCTGGGGTGCATGCATTGAAGGGGACGACGTCCAACAATCGGATGCAGCTGACAAAGTGCATAGAGGTTCCAGGTGGGGCCGCTGCGCAGCCCATCTTCGTTGAATCGCGCTTTGCAGCTGATCCACGGTGTTGGGCGGCAAAAAAAGGGGGCGTGCCGTGAGGCACGCCCCCTGATTTTCGCGCAGTCAGTAGACTGAACCGGCTACTTCAAGGCGTCGATGCCGGCGCCAAAGTTAATATGAAATGCGGCTCCATTCATCACCAGAGCCGGAACCGATTTGACCCCGGCTGCTTCCGCTTCTTTCACCCGCGCTTTGTTTGCGCCGAATCATGGGGGAGTTACGTTTCGAATAGTTGATCTCCATCTTGCACGAGATTAACATATTTGTTACTCTTCGACGGTGGATTATACGATCTCCTACTACAGCGATGTCGTGCAGGCCGAGATTCTGAGCCTGCCTGATACGTTGGCGGCGAGATATATCGTGCTTTCTCGACGCATGGTTGTGCTTGGTCCGAACTTGGGAGCACCGCATACCAAGGCCTTTGGTGACGGTCTATTCGAGTTGCGACTGAAAGGGGCCGAAGGGATTGCGCGTGTATTCTTCTGTACCCTGGTCGCCAAACGAATCGTTATGCTGCATAGCTTTATCAAGAAGTCGGACAAGATGCCTCTTCGCGAGCGTGAGATCGCTGAGGCGCGGATGAAGGAGGTCAAACATGCATACTCATGATCAACTGGTCAAAAAGCTGATGCGCCGCCCGGGTGTACGCGCAGAGGTGGAACGTATTGAGCGCGAAGAGTCCGTGCTGCTCGATGCCTTGCTCAAGGCGCGGCAAGAAGCCGGGCTTACTCAAGGACAGGTGGCGGCTCGAATGGGGACGCATGCTCCCGCTATCGCTCGTTTAGAGCGGGCGCTTGCCAGCGGGAAGCACTCCCCATCGATTGCGACGTTGCGCAAGTACGTCAAGGCTTGCGGCAAACGCCTGGTGCTCCGAGTCGCATGAGAGCCGTCGGATGAGATCCGCTGATCCGTTCGACTAAGTAGACAGTGCGGCGGCCCATCGTCTACGTGAGGCGACCAGGAACTGCGTTTAGCACACATGCGAGGAGCAAGGAGGTTAGGAGTCTTTGTGCTGCCGAACTTTCGTTTCAGACTGATCGAAGAGGCGATGGCTGGGTTTGGCATAGGGCGACAAAAAAGGGGGCGTACCAATAGGCGCGCCCCCTTATCATCTTAGGGTGGTCAG
>DATHTZ010000127.1:0-6509 GCA_035462675.1 Nitrospiraceae bacterium
TTAACCAAGTTTGGCTTGGTGTAGTCCGTTCCGTAGTCTGACTTGGTTCCGGTTGCGGCATTGCCCCATCCCGGCTGTGGTTCACACTGCCAGCAGGGAGCGGAACCGGTAAATTCACCGATCGAGCTGGTGATGCCGGAATCGATCTTTCCTGGCAGTACAGAGCCGGCGATGCCGCCGGTAATCCCGCCTCGATTTGTCATAATCGAGCGCTCATTCTCAGGATCCGGGCGTTGTCCAAGTCCACCGAACCCCTGCTTCGTTGCGTCAACGTGAACCACATAGGCCTCAAGCACAAGCTTGTTCCCTGTGCCGAACGGTTGCTCAGTGGTTGTCTGCTCTCTGACTTGGATACTGACATCGTCGCCGACATTAACAGATTTGAGACTCTGCATGTTTGAATGCTCATCGATGAGCAAGGTCATAATCGTCCGCGCCCCGTACCCTGACTTACCTTCCTGCCCTTCGTCGAACGTTTTTCCTGCCCCGCCTGTTTCA
Organism: Nitrospiraceae bacterium; assembly: GCA_035462675.1. Lineage (GTDB taxonomy): Bacteria > Nitrospirota > Nitrospiria > Nitrospirales > Nitrospiraceae > Palsa-1315. The sequence continues at coordinate 499 of DATHTZ010000127.1, forward strand.
ATCATCAGTCTATGCTGCGCCAGGTCGAGGGCAAATACCCGTCCATATACTGTCTCTGGCTGTGACAACCGATCGAGAAATTGGGTTCGGTCGAAGGTGGTCACGCGAGTACTCGACCCAGACACATCGCCAACTCCCTCGCCTACACCCATGCCGGATTGGTTAGACTGCAAGCGTTCCTGAGCGATTGCCATGCTTGCAGCACCGACAAAAAGCATTGCCGCTCCCAGTGCCAACACGTTACGCATGTGCTGCCTCCTTGGTGATATTTAGAGAATGAAATGACGTGGCGGACACTAAGATGGGACCACTATCATGCATGACTGAAAAGCTTCTTCATCAATGTACGCCGCGAATATAGGCTACCCATTGGGACATGTCAACTGGGCCATGAAGATTTGATTCAGCTTCGCACTTAATCCGATCGCCATCCCAGACCGAAAAAAACCGGCCGCGCCACACTGACACACTGTGACCCTGGTGCCCAGAGGGAGGGTCGAACTCCCACTCTCTTGCGAGAACCGGATTTTGAGTCCGGCGCGTCTGCCAGTTCCGCCATCCGGGCACATTCATTTATCCAGATATACAGGCGAATCTTCTTAGCACGAAGCCTTGTGCCGGTCAATCCGCTCACCTCTTTATCTTCGCGCAACAGCAGTGCTACAATATTTGTTCACACTCACCTCATAACGTATTTGGGAGGATCCTCATATTATGGCAGACGTTCAATGCGTCACGTGTGGACAGGTGGGAGAAACGATCACGGACACTCTCTTCATGGGAAAGCTTGAATCCGAGATCAAAGCCAAGGTCTGCAAACCCTGCTGGAAAAAGTGGGAAGGCATGCGGGTCATGGTCATCAACGAGTATCAGATCAACCTGGGCGAAGAGAGCGGCAGAGATCTCGTGAAGAAACAGATGAAGGCCTTTCTCAAGCTTGGCGAGCAAACGGATACCGGAAAGCTGGATCAGAACTATCGCCCACCTGTCTAAGGGCAAACAACTCTGCGCCGGGCAAGCGGGTCCCAGGCTAGGCCTGTAATCGCAGGATCTTCTATCGATTTCTCCAGCGATCTCGCAGGCTTCGTTGACATACCAACTTTTGAAATGCTACAGTGCATGATTCTTGGTCCATCCGTCAGGGTGATCAACAACTCCTCACAATCCTTTGATGAATAAGGACAGGGAGCCGGTTCGTCATGATTACACAGATGCATGTCAAAGGGTTGATGTTCGACCCCTACAATAATGCATATATCGTGGTGTTGCGAGACGAAGAACAGTCCGACATGCTCCCCATTTGGGTCGGCAAGTCAGAAGCCGGCGCGATCAGCATATCGCTGGAAAACGTCACGCCTCCCCGGCCGATGACGCACGACTTCATGAAGTCGTTCCTCGATGCCTACAACGCGAAAGTCATCAGCGTGGTCATTACAGACTTGGCGGAGCATACTTATTTTTCGAAAATTCATCTGATGTACGAAGATTCAGAATACACCGTCGATGCCAGGCCCAGCGATGCGATTGCACTGGCGCTTCGGAGTAATGCGCCGGTGTTTGCGAACAATTCCGTCATCACCAAACAGAGTTCCGAAGAACTTGAGCAGTGGCTGGAAAATCTTAAGCCGGAAGATTTCGGCAAGCTGGATTCCTGAATCAGCACGACACAATTATGAGCGCCGTTGATCTGTCCAAAGAACAAGACTTGGTTGAATATCGGGTGGATCGCATCCTCGAAGAGGCCAACACCGACACGAGAATCGTCGTCTTGGCACGAAAGGACGGCGTCCTTGACACGTTTCCAATTTGGGTTGGAGCCGCTGAAGGTAATGCCATTAAATTAGCGCTCGATACCATGATCACACCACGGCCAATGAGCCATGACTTGATCAAAAGTTTTGCCGAACACTTAAACATCACGATCCAACGCGTCGTCATTGCGGACGTCAAAAGCAGCACCTATTACGCCATAGTTCATATCGCCAACAAAGGCGTGGAACGGACAATCGATGCCAGGCCCAGCGATGCCATCTCGTTGGCCCTGCGGGCTCCTTGCCCGATCTACATTACCCAAGACGTGTTGAACCGCAGGAGTACGACGAATCTCGACGCCTGGCTGGCAAAGCTAGAGTCGAAAGATATCGGCGCACCGGAAGTACAGGAAACCTGAGTGACTCGATAGCGAAAGAACGGAGAGAACGATGTTGACCTACATGCAAAAGCCGTTAGATGTGCAGGAAAAGTGGTACCTCGTGAATGCGGAGGGGAAAACGCTGGGCCGACTAGCAGCCCGAGTCGCCGGGATGTTGCGTGGCAAACACCGGCCAACCTTTACCCCCCATGTCGATATGGGTGATCATATCGTGGTTGTGAATGCGGAGAAGATCCATCTGACCGGCAACAAAATGGCCGCGAAACTCTATCGCCGCCATAGCGGCTTTCCGGGTGGACTCAAAACCGCGACGGCGCAGCATGTCTTCCGAAAGGATCCGACAGAACTCTTGACCAAAGCGATCGAAGGCATGCTTCCCAAGAACCCGCTGGGGAATCACATGGCAAAGAAACTCCGCGTCTACGTTGGCCCCACTCATCCGCATCAGGCGCAACAACCGGAACCGATCACCCTCTAGACATCACACGGAAGAAGGAGACGATATAGCATGGCAGTCGCGACTCAATATGCAACCGGACGACGAAAGTGCGCCATTGCCAGAGCCTGGGTCACTGGCAGGGCAGGTGACATCACGATCAACGATCAACCAATTGAGAAAGTTTTTCCACGACTGACCTTACGGCAGATCATTCAGTTCCCGCTCGAAATCGGCGGTGTCGTTGGGCAATACTCGATCAAGGCCACGGTACAGGGCGGCGGACCGACCGGCCAAGCCGGCGCCTTGCGCCATGCCATCGCACGCGCATTGGTGGAGCTCAACCAACCCCTTCGTACACCCTTGAAGAAGGAAGGTTTGTTGACACGGGACTCGCGCGTCAAAGAGCGGAAAAAGTACGGACAGAAGGGTGCGAGAAAGCGGTTCCAGTACTCCAAACGATAATCATCGGAGCCACAGTCAAAAAAAGGGAAGGCTCCAGGCCTTCCCTTTTTTTATGTCTGTGGAACACATGGCAGATGAGACAGATGAAAAAAGTACGCGTCGCAATTGCAGGGGCCAGTGGCTATGCCGGAGCAGAGCTCGTTCGCCTGGCAGCTCTCCATCCCCACTTCGATCTCCACGCTGTGACGTCTGAAAAGTCCGCCGGGGCCCTGGTCGGCACAGTGTTCCCGAGTCTGGCCGGTCTCGTGTCTCTCTCCTTTCAAGCGCTTTCACCGGAAGCCTTAGCGGAACAGGCAGATGCGGTCTTCTTGGCCCTTCCCCATACCAAATCATTGGAGCCGGTCTCCGCCTGTCTCAAAACCGGTAAACTGGTGGTGGACCTCAGCGCCGACTACCGCCTCACGGATTCCGGTGTCTATGAACAATGGTATAAAACGCCGCACACCTACCCGAGCTTGCTGAAGGACGCAGTCTACGGACTCCCTGAATTGCATCGAACCGCCATCGCCAAGGCAACATTGGTGGCCTCGCCTGGCTGTTACCCGACAGCAGCCGTTCTACAATTGGCCCCACTCTTTGCCCAGGATCTCGTGCAGCCGCATACCGTCGTCATCGATGCAAAGTCCGGTATATCCGGGGCCGGACGAAGCCCGGCGCTCCCCTATCATTTTCCTGAAGCCCACGAATCCTTAGAGCCGTACAAAATCGGAGGGCACCGTCACATCCCTGAGATTGAACAAGAACTCGGCGGGTTACTTCAACGCGTCTCGCAGCCATCGGACATAGTGGCCGTACAGCCAATCGTCACATTCACCCCGCACCTCGTCCCGATGAACCGTGGCATCCTGAGTACCGCCTACTGCAAGCTGAAGAGTCCAATGGCGTTGCCGGACCTGCGCACATTGTACCGAGACTTTTATAAAGGTGAGCGATTCGTCAGGGTCCAGGAAGACATCATACCGAATCCACGCTACATCAAGGGCTCCAACTATTGCGACATCGGAGTCTATCTCGATCCCCGCTCAGGATCGGTCATTACGGTGGCCGCACTGGATAATCTGGTGAAGGGCGCCGCAGGCCAGGCCATTCAAGCCATGAACCTTATGCTGGGATTCCCTGAGGAGACAGGCTTGACGGCTCCCGCTGCCTATCCCTAGCAGGATGCTGAAAAAGTCCGCCAGCGGCGTTCTCACTTCGCGCAGAGGCTCAACATACCGAAGCATACGCCTCGCCTCTCCGCTTGCTGCGGCCTTGCTTGGGAAAAGGCGCGTCTCGGCGCGCCAGGGTTGGGTGGGTGAGAAGTCTGGCCTTTTTGAGCATCCTGCGTGGTGCTCTCCTGTTGTCTTAGATGTGCAGGCCATTGAATTTCAGCAGTGCCACAAAAGTTTTTCCGCAGACTCCTAGTCCACATTCAGCAGGACATCTCGCTCATGAGCATGACAAAAAAAACACCAACCGCATCTCCACGCCGTGGAGTCACCGCCCCTCAGGGGTTCCGTGCAGCCGGCATCCATTGCGGCATCAAGAAACCAGGCCTGCTGGATCTCGCGCTCATCGTCTCAGAGCAGAGCGGTCCCATCGCCGGCGTCTTCACGAAAAATCAGGTGGTCGCGGCGCCGGTCATTATCGATCGTCTGCATCTGCGCCAGGGAATCGGTCGAGCCATTCTCGTGAACAGCGGTAACGCCAACGCCTGTACCGGCGCCAAAGGATTGGCTGCCGCAAAGAAAACTGCCACCGTGCTTGCACGCCACATGGGAGTACCCTCGCAGCATGTATTCATCGGGTCTACCGGCGTGATCGGACGTGTGTTGCCGGTCAATCGAATCGTCAAGGGCATCCCACAGTTGCTCGCTCAACTCAGCGATCGTGGAGGGTCGGATGCCGCTCGGGCGATCATGACGACCGACCTGCGCCCGAAAACCATCGCTCTTCAGGACACCATCGGCGGTCGCTTGATGACCATCGGCGGGATGGCCAAGGGCTCTGGAATGATCCATCCCAACATGGCTACGATGCTGGCCTATTTCACCACGGACGCGTCGATCACAAAGAGCGCCCTTCAACGGGCTCTCAGCCTGGCGGCCAACGAGTCATTCAACTGCATCTCGGTCGATGGAGACACGAGTACCAACGATACCGTCATCTGCCTGGCAAACGGCATGGCAGAGAACCGTACCATCAAAGAAGGCACGGCTGCCTTTCAGCGATTCCTCCTACTCCTGACAGAAGCCTGCCAATCACTCGCGCTGGCGATTTGCCGCGACGGGGAAGGTGTCACCAAGGTGGTGAACATCGAGGTGACAGGAGCAGCCACCGTGGCGCAGGCACGGCAGGTGGCCCACACCATTGCCACCTCGAACTTGGTAAAGACCGCCCTCTTCGGCGAGGATGCCAATTGGGGTCGTGTGATGGCGGCGATCGGACGAGCCGGGGTCCCGATTACTCCTTCGAAGCTGAGTCTGTCGTTTGGCGGGGTGCCGATGGTCGCGAAAGGAATGGGACTCGGACTCGGTGATGAATGCCGCATTGCGAAGGTCTTTCGCCAGAAAGAGTTTACGAGTGCCGTAGGACTGGGGCAAGGTCGTCACAAAGCTCATATCTGGACAACCGATCTGTCGTTCGACTACGTCCGCATCAACGCAAGCTACCGATCATAACCAGGCCTCCAAGATTTTGAGCAACCCTGACCGTTCCCAAGCAGACGATTCCAACTCGTGAGCACTGCACGCGCCAGGCTTCATTCGAAGGCTCGCTATTCATAACTCGCTGTAAATACTTCCATTTCGGCGTTCTGTTCGTTGACTTTTTGAAATAGAGAAGATATTTCTCTGTCGCGCACACAGGTACCTCATACCAGTGAGACCATATACATGGCCCTTCCAATACTGAGCGAACAGGTTGAGCGAAACATCCTGCTGATCCGTGGACATCGAGTGATGCTGGATACAGATCTGG
>DATHTZ010000128.1:0-2512 GCA_035462675.1 Nitrospiraceae bacterium
GATTCCTCCTCCAGCCTGACTATTTCCTCCTTGCACGGTGACGTAATTAAGCTCGAGGCCCTCGCTTTGGACATGAATCACCAGATCGGCATGGTTCCCGTCGATGATCGTGGTGGCAGCCCCGGAACCTTGAATTTTAGCTCAGTCCGTGATTGCGAGATGCCCTCCACCCGCTGCTACCGGAAGGGTGCGCTGATAGAGTCCGCTGGGGACTGCGATCGTGTCTTTCCACACCGAGGCATTCGATTCCATCACGGCAGCGCGCAGCGTGCACAGGCCGCCAGGCGCTCCGGCCTCCGTACCAGGAAGGACCGCTCGCGCGCACGTGCGATCACCGGGATTCGCATCCGGCGCATCCGCCAGACTATTGACTCGATATGTCATGCATCCGCTCGTGACGAGAGACAGAAGAACCACCAGTGATGTCGCAACCCGGCCGAGGGACCACTGCCATTGTCTAGTCGGCAAGAATGGGTTCATCAGCAACCTCCTAAGGAAAGGCACAAAGGCAATATCGGGAATGCTTCTACACCGCACACAGCGAAGGAGCAAAATGTGTACCGCCCGCTCAAGATCCCAAAGCCTTGAAGTTTTCTGCGCACCTATTATGTTATGAAAAAAGTTTGAATACAGTCATGGCGGTGTATCAGAAAGGATTACAATGCGTATCGTTTTCAATCCACTCTCATCACCATAGCGTAATCCAGCACGAACGCGGCGATGAGAAGTGTAGAAGGTCCCCTCTTCTGCTCTTCGAGGACCTACCCCTGCAATCTTTCAAATTGTATCTTCGAGGAAGTCATACCCAGCTCGCTCCAGTGCCCGCTGGACAGCGGGCATGACAGCGGGACTATCGGAGCATGGCAAGACACCCAACTCTGGTGCAGCCTGGAGCTTAGCCAGAAGCTCGACAGATTCTGAGCCGGCCAGCTCATCGCAGGTTTCATACAGGCCCCCCGGGCCTTCTTCTATTGTATTGTGGACCTTGAGAACGGCACGGATCGTTGCAATGACGGCAGCCGTGGGAGGCGGCATGAGCAATGACGCGATGGCTCCATGATCGAGCCGGAGCTTGGAGGCGATCGAAAGCGGTTCCCCGCCTCGCATCCGCTGGGCGGCAGGCAAGAGAATCTTTTCCTCCATGCCGATGTGGCGGAGCAGCCCAGCTCGAAATTGATCATACGTTCCCTGATCGACAGAGCCTGCCTGAGCCACAGCCGATTGCAGCAGTCCTTCCAGTCGCCCGTGGTCTTTCACAAGAAAGTCTGTGATAGGTCTTGCTGCGTTGTTCTCTTCAGGTCTCATCCGTTGCCTCCGATTATGTTATGCTTTGACACAACTGCCATCGCCACACGCGGGTGAGACGATCAGAAAACCAGCATAACTTCTCAATCTTGCTGATTCAATGGTGAGAGAGTTATCGCGGGTAATGAGGAGGCTGTCGCCGGAGATATCGTGCCTGTTGAGGTCGGAATCGGACAGATGAGGGCTTCCTTTAAGCCGCTTTCAAGACTGCCTTTCTGATGGACTGAGGCAAGGTGACTGGCAGGAAGAACTGTTTCGGATACAGATAGTCTTCGCCGGACTCGTCAATGACTCGCATGTGACCATGCTTCGCGGCTTGACGATCAGCCAGCGCGACATAGATCTTTCTCTTTTCCAGAGACACTGCGTAGCCCTTGCTCTCCACACAGATGACCAATCGTGCTGATGCAACTGTAGCCTTTCTCATCAATCAGCCTCACAACAATCGTTTGATCTTGTATTCCTCCCGACCAATTCCCGTTGCCTCACACCAGTGCACTTCAGCAAACTGCACGTTCCCATCGATCAGCCGAACTTTCGCAATCCCCTTCCGCTTTCGCCAGCGACCTTTCCCATACAGCTTGCGAAGCCGCGCAACTTCCCCAATCCGTGAGCAAATCGCGAACGTTTCGATGTAGGTAATCTGCCCCAGAAGCTCGAAATACACGCGATCATCGTCCCAGGGTTAGCATAATCCCGTCAATGGGAAGATGCAGGTTTCCGTCGCGTGGCCAGGGGCTAGCTCATCCTGGAAGATGGGGCGCTCGGAGTGAGAGGTGATGGAGCCATCTCCGCCAGGAAGATATCCATCATCACCATAACCGGCGCCTAGCGCTGAGGAGGTCCACAATGTTGGGTTGCAAGTCCCGACACCCTATCTACCCGGGCTCACCAGAGTAGCGGACGTACGTAGCTAACTCGATCCGATGCCGAAGACTTTGGCTGCTTTTTTCATATCCCCGGGCTTAACCCATAGGATGGCGCCGAAGCGTCCCTGGCCGGCACAGAGGCCGGTCACCGCGATCATGTTGATCTTGGCTGAACCAAGTCGATCAGTCAGATCGGCCAGCGCTCCCGGGCGATCCTCGCCGTCTACCAGCAGCACCGCATGATGGGCCACCCCATCGACACGGACGCCGTGATCAACGCCTTCGAAGGCGCCTGGAGCAGCGAAGGCTTCTACTCGAGAGAGCACGAGGAGCTAAGA
>DATHTZ010000129.1:0-4407 GCA_035462675.1 Nitrospiraceae bacterium
GGTTTGTCTACCACAAGACCACTTCGGAGATGGCGGCTGAAGATGTTCTTCGCCGGCTGCGCCAGATCATTTGCGACACGCCACAGGAACAGGTTACCATCGCGATTGTGCTCGACGGGGAAAACCCATGGGAACATTATCACGAGGGGGGCGAACAGTTTCTCTCACTCCTCTACAAGGCCTGCTCGACCGGCGCGCTTGATGGCGATGCGGTTCGCACGACCACCGCGACGATCTCCGAAGCGCTCGAAGCCTCGCCGGCTAAGCATCGAGTCAGCTACCTCCATTCAGGCTCCTGGATTAATCAGGATTACAAGATCTGGATCGGCCACCAGGAAGACAATCGGGGATGGGACCTCATCGGTCAGACACGATCCCGTCTTGCTGAGGTTTCTGCTACGCTCCCCTCGGATCGTGCACAAGCCGCCTGGGATGAGCTCTATGCCGCAGAAGGCAGCGATTGGTTCTGGTGGTATGGAGACGACTTCGATTCCGACTACAAAGAGGAGTTCGATCGGCTCTTTCGGACCCACCTTCGGAACGTCTGGACGATCGCGGGGCTGACGCCACCGGAGCTCTTGAATCAGCCGATCTGTCGTCTCCGCGGCATGCCGGAGACAGACCTCGTGACGATGCCACTCGCTTTGTTGAACCCCTCCATCGATGGACTTGTGACCAACTTTTTCGAGTGGCGCGGAGCCGGCAGGATCAAGACTCAGCCACCGCTCGGCGCGATGTGGAAAGCCGAAGGGATATTGACCGATATCCAATTTGGCTGGAGTCTCGACCAGTTGTATCTCCGGCTCGATCCGGACGAACAATCGCAACCGCGCCAGGTAGGGCTCGCGGTCGAGCTGCAGTTGCAGACGCCTGAGCACCTCTATCATCTGTCGTTTTCATTCGAGCCGTCAGGGCTACACCAGTTTCTGCTCTCGCAGAAACTCGCAAGCGAACATTGGCAGGAAATCGGCTCCTACCAATCGATCTGTCATCAGAGGATTATCGAACTGGCTGTCCCGTTCAAGGACTTACAGATCACAGCCGGACAGGAACTTCACATGACCATTCTGGTGTTGGAACATCGTTTGGAAGTCGCACGCTACCCGCACCACAAGCCTGCGACCTTCCTTGTGCCCGGACCGGAGTTTGAAGCGAATCTTTGGCGCGTGTGATGCAAGGAAAACGTGAGGCGTAAAACGAAAGAGAATTAGATTGCCTTCTTCCATGAGGTACCTTACGTTTTAGGTTTCACCTTTCACGTCTTACGTCTTATGCGTTGCATGTAACGGAGGGAAAGATGCCTGATTTACGCCGTGATCCGATTGTCGGTCGGTGGGTGATTATTTCGACGGAGCGCAGCGCTCGGCCTCACGACTTCGTTCCCGTGCAAGCCGCCCGGCCTTTGGCCGCAACCCTCTGCCCTTTTTGCCCGGGGCAAGAGCGACTGACACCGAAAGAAATCATGGCCTACAGACCACAGCCGGTGGAGCCCAATAACCCGAACTGGACCGTGCGTGTCGTGCCGAACAAGTTCCCTGCGCTCCAGATCGAAGGGAATATCGACCGCCAAGGCCTCGGCCTCTACGACCGCATGAATGGGATCGGTGCCCATGAAGTCATCATCGAGACTCCAAACCACACAGCGAGCCTGGCCGACATGCCGACAAAGCGAATCGAGGACGTGCTGTGGGCCTACCGCGATCGCATGATCGATCTGAAGAAAGACGTGCGGTTCCGTTATATTCTGATTTTCAAGAACCACGGAGCATCAGCCGGCGCCACACTGGAACACAGTCATTCGCAACTCATCGCCCTGCCGATCATCCCTACCAGCGTGTTCGAAGAAATCGACGGGTGCCGGGCCCATTATGAACAGAAGGAACGCTGCATCTATTGCGATATTGTCCGGCAGGACCTCTCTGACGGCGATCGCATCGTGGCGGAAAATTCCGAGTTCCTCTGCGTCACCCCCTATGCTCCACGCTTTCCCTTTGAGATGTGGATTATCCCTAAACGCCACGCCTGCTACTTCGAAGAGAGCCAGAAAATACAATTCGAGTTCCTCGCGTCGATTCTTTCGGACGCGCTGCGACGGATGGACAAGGTCCTGGCGAAGCCATCCTACAACTTCATCCTCCATAGTTCTCCCCTCCACGAAAAAACCGGGGATTTCTACCACTGGCATATCGAAATCATTCCCAAACTGACCCAGGTCGCCGGATTCGAATGGGGCACAGGATTCTACATCAATCCTGTGGCGCCGGAGGAATCGGCGAAGTTTCTGCGAGAAGCCGTGCTCTAACGTTCCGTGTGAAGATTCGGCTTGTCGTCGACTGATGCATCGGGAGCGTCACGTTTGACCGAAGGGGTTGATGGTCTGACGCACGATTCGAGTCAGTCTCCGGTGCGGTGTGCTCAGCCGAAGAACGCGTAATTGCTAGACCACCTCGTCGTCCTCCAATAAGATAAACAGGATGACGACTGCCCCTCAGTCTCGTGAGTTTTTCCGCGCACTGGAATCTTTGCGGGGCATCGCCGCACTTGCTGTTGTCCTCCTTCATATTGCCTTTGCCTGGACTTTCCCATTATACGATTTGGGTTTCATCCGCAATGGCTACTTGATGGTCGATCTCTTCTTTGTCTTGTCTGGTTTCGTCATCTGTCATCGCTACGGAAGCATAATAGAGACAGGACGGGATGCCGCACAATTCGTTTGGGTACGATTTGGTCGGCTCTATCCTCTCCACCTGGTTTTTCTATTCGTGTTTCTCGGATTTGAAGTTGCCAAGTATATTGGGGAGACACAATACGGTCTTATCGCGCATAGCAAAGCGTTTACTTCCAATAACACCTTCTCATTTATGAGCAACGTGCTGCTTATTCAAGGACTAGGAGTTCATGACAAAGATACGTATAATTTACCAGCATGGAGTATTAGCACGGAATTTTACGTGTACATTATTTTCGCAGCCATCCTGCGTCTTTTCAGGCCGCGGGTGGCAATGGTTGCAGCATCAGGACTCTTAATATTCGCGAGCATCGCACTCGACTCCGGCAAGCTCGATCACAACATATTTCGATGCGTTGAGGGTTTCTTTGTCGGCGTGATTACATACCATTGCTATGTGGCATTGTCGACACGACAACTCCCTGAGTTGAAGCGTAGGTGGTACAAGCATGTGCCGGGAATTCTCTCGTGTGCCGGGCTGATTGTCTTCTTGTCGATGAAGAATGGGAATGGCCTTGATGTGCTGATTCTGCCTTTAGTTGCCGTGCTCATTCTGTCGATTACGGTAACCCCCAAGGGGCTGCTGAGCACTATTCTTGAAGTAGCACCGCTGGCGTGGATAGGGAAAGTCAGTTACTCAATCTACATGGTTCACATGGCTGTGATCTGGTCATTCGCTCAAGTATTGAGACTCGGCCTAAAGACACCACGAGTCATCGATGGGAACGGATATCCACTGTTGACTCCGCATCCATCTACTGGCTTGGTATTTCTCACTGCAGCGATCGCGAGCATTCTATTCATTTCGCACGTCACGTATATATACATTGAAGACCCCTACCGCAAGAAATCAAAGAAATTAGCCGAGAAATGGTTTCCTGCATCCGCTGCGAATTGCGCAGAGAGGATGGGGCCAGGCATGTGTACTAACCCGTCCAGTTTTTCGACTCCAGAACCCCTGAACCTTACGCAACGTCGCTCATAACTCATTCCCTCAATACCATACAGTTCAAGCACGCACCTGAAATCAACGGCGGACCGACTCCTCATCCAACTGCCGCCCCACCCGCACTATCCATGACGATTCGTTGCGAAATCGCTGAGCCGCATCGCGAGGCCGGCGCGCGGAGCCCTGAGGACCTGATGCGTACGCATTCAGTACATAGCGGAGCTCAGGGGCGAGCCCGCTGGCCCAAGGCTCGTCGCAGCAGCGGATCGGCGATTGCAGCAGAAGCGCTCATGAGTACTGCGGGCGAGCTTCAGTCCATTTGCTTTCATCCATAACCCAGCCGTATCATTGTCCCCGTGCGAGTCCAGCTGAGCCATCCAGCCAGAACCATCGAAGTCAAAGGCCCCAAGAAGGTCAAGGAACTCTTGCGTGAGTTGAATCTCTGCGTCGAAGCGCATCTCGTGATCAAAGGCGACGATCTCGTCACCGAAGATGAGATGCTCTATGAGGGCGATCAGATTGAAATCCGACCCGTTATCTCCGGTGGCTCCACACGTTTCACACCTTACGTTTCACGCCTCACGAGCCAAGAATGAAATGCACCAAATGTATCACCAACGGGGTCATCGGCGTCCCGCGCCATAATGCAGCCTTTTGCAAGGGCTGCTTCAACGGCTTCGTCCACGATCAGGTGGCGCGGGCAATCAAGTCGGAATGGATGTTCGGGAAG
>DATHTZ010000130.1:0-3049 GCA_035462675.1 Nitrospiraceae bacterium
ACCGCTTCCACCACCCTATTCCAGCCTACTCAGACTCACTCAGGCCTACTCCAGCTAAGGTTGGCCAGAAACCCGAACTTTGGCTGCTGCAGTAGGCTGGAGTGAGGTGGAGCTGAGCACAAAACGAGCACAATCGACTCCCCGGGGAAGAACTCGAACTCCCGTTTTATGATTCAGCAGCCGTTGGCCTCACTCACGCCATTCGACGGCGCCGAATCCGGTGCTCCCGAGAAAGGTGTAGGCGAGGTAGAAGGTTTCCACCGACTGGTACGTTCTTGGCAAGTCGGAATAGTGGGCATCCCGTTGCGACGTGACGTACTTGAGGGCGATGGCATGGCGGTCGTACACGCGCACGGTGAACGACGCCGTTCCGCGGGCGATGTTCTCCGATCCTCGATGCTCGGTGGATCCCAGGCCGCTGACATAGTACTCGTGCGCTGTCACGTTGAGCATGGCCATATCGCCGAGGATGAGACGGAGTTCGAGGAGCCCCTGCGGGGTGGCACCGTAGTGATAGTCGCGTTCACCCGAACCGTGGATCGTGCCAGCCGCGCCGTAGCCGACGCCGCCGAGGGCCGTGCCCTGGAGCGCCACCACGCGCGAAAGCCACCACTGGCCGGTGGTACCGAGGTTGAGGGCCGTGTTCGAGACGCGGAAGACCTGCGGCGAGATGTAGTCGTAGCTCCCAAAGAGGCCCCACACTCCGCGATAGGAGTCCCCTGCTGCGTACGGCGCTCCTAAAAGAAGGCCCCGGATGATGATGTTCTCGAAGGTGTTGGCGGTGGAGGCGGTGAATTGGAAATTGAAATAATCAAACGGGCGTGAATAGCTATAGCCGGGCTTCCCGGGCAGCCCGTAGGCCAGTTGGAAGTCTGCGTTCATCTCATTTTGTTTGAAGTCCGAGGTGGCTGGGCCGTGCAAGTGTGTGTTCAGGGCCGCGCCGAGCTGAAACCGTGTGGAGATGGCCGGAGCGTAGCTCGGGAACACGGCGTCGAACCGGTTGCCGAAGACGAGGCGGTTGAGGCCGGTGGGCGGCGAGAGCGCCGCTGCGCCCAGCTCTCGCCAAAACCCGGGAGGGCGGCCGTCATTCTCGAGCAACAGACTGGCCATCCGGAAGAGCGGTTCCCCCAAGAAACTTCCAGCGATAGGAGTCGTAATCTGGTCGTTGATGGAGGGCGCTCCGGTCTCGCCGCCCAGCTCCCAGAGAAAGCTGCCAACGCTAGCATACCCGAACGATTCCCAGAAGTTGAGGCCGGTCGATCGCGGCAATCCATAGTAGATCGACCCCCCATACGGATGGAGGAACTGGTTTGTGGCGAACGGGTCTGTGTCGACCACCCACTTGGAATCGGTCAAATTCTTCCAGAATGACTTGGTGCCGGTCCGGTATATGTCCTCCGGATTGGTGAAGTGCCGGTCGAACTGATTCAACAGCAAGAGATACCCTGTGAGTTCGAAGGCCGGGATGATGTAGCTCCTGCCGGCCCCCGTCTCCCAGTTTAGAAGCTGTTTTGGCCCCGCGGGGGCCGGCGGGCCGATGGGAGCGGGCTGCGGTGGTGCTGGCGAGGTCAGCGGGTCGGCGGAGGTGCGCTCCTGGGCAAAGCCCGCACTCGGCATCGCGAGGGCGAGTGCGAGGGCACCGGTGAGGAGTGCCCGAAGGAGCTCGCGGGCATGCTGGGATCCGCTCATCCCCGGCGCGTTGCCGAACCGGCTTTCAACGACCCAGCGCGCCTCGACTACTGAATGCCGCCGACCAATTAAGTAGTGCCACGGAATCGCACCGGACGAGTATTGGCACCTAGGACTGTCCATACGATCCGCCACACAATAGCGGTGTGATAGTTGTAATCCGACTAACGACTAACGTTGCGATCGCCTTCGAAACATCGTTGGTGCCATTCGGGAACGCCAGGCCAAGAACGAGTACGAACAAAACAAATTGGACGTCCATGCGGGTTTGATCTGGTGCCTCAAAACGGTTTGCAACACTTGTGCAAAACGTGTGTGGAAATCAAGGGGAAATTCGCCAGCCATCCTGGAACCTAAAACAACTGGTTTTGAATTATTAAGAACCGATTTCAGGGCAAGATTTGATCACACCATACTTGTTGTTCGCCCGCTATACCAGCCGCATCTTCTGGCGGAGATCCTGCAGCCGCCCAGAATGAAGGATCGTATCTTCTAAATTTTCTCTTAAATGACTTGATGACGAATAAGCCCCGGACTCGATTAAATTTAGAACCGCTACTAGCAGCCTACGAACATGCGCGCGCAAAGGCTCGTCATTTGTTATAGCCAATCGCTCTTCAGCTTTGAGACTCTTACCATGGACAATAGCGTTTCTCACTTTATAATACTTTTTGATTTCCTGAAATCCATTCACACGTTCATCGTCATTGCGCGACAAAATAGTCGCTGTTAAAAACGCCAGTCTGAAAGAAAGTTCGTTGCTTATACCGAATAGGGCTTCAAGCGCGGTAATTGCGTCCAGGATGCAATCTTCTGCCTGATGTAAATAACGATCATAGATTGAAGAAAATGAACGAAGAGCCACCTCAACATTAGTCCAGTTTCCGCTAAATGTTTTGTGAAAGTTTTGGATAAGTCCATACACACGACGAAAGTCATCAGTCTCGGCCGGTTCAAGATGATACGCATTGCCAGGATGCCAGACGGTGAAGCCAGTTGAGCTCACTCCGCCAATTCCAACATTGAAAGAGGCTGGTCTTGAGTGAAACATCCGCCCAATACGAACCTCTCCTGGCTTTAATAGTCTAAGACCCATGAGCGCGTTCTGAGCCTTTGCCCACTCCAGCCCCGTGCTCATACTAATGAAATTATCAGGAGACTTTGGGAACTTTTGTTCCACCATAAGCACGTGTTGACCAAAGGCCCCTTGGCTCCAGTCATCTTCAAGAAGCTTTAGTTTGTCATCTCCCCACTTGAGGAGAATACGAAGGTCCTCAAATGACCGACCACGAATTGTTATCCCGTCGCCGAGGTCAAGAAAGTTGGATGAACTGCTGAAATTTTGTATGTTGGCAATACC
>DATHTZ010000131.1:0-4833 GCA_035462675.1 Nitrospiraceae bacterium
GGGTGCCCACCAACCCCACCCCCGCAAAGATCCTGAACATCAGCATCGGCGATCACCATACGTGATACGTGCGGTCCGACTTTCCAAGCCGCCGTGACGGGGATCGTCAACGCGGGAAAAGTCATTGCGGCATCGACCGAGAATAATAGTGATGTGATGTGTATCCGAGCCGGCGAATTGTACGGGTGTGATGGCCGTGACCGGACATGCGATCGACGGCGACCTCGCCTATTATGCCAACGTCGGACCTGAGGTCGCCATCAGTGCGCCGGGCGGTGGTTGTGGCAAGCTGACGTTTCTGGCCAGCACGTGTGCGCCAGGGGGAGCGGATCCCAAGGGGCCGGGGTTCCTGACGACATCGAATAGCGGCTTAACCTCCCCAGGGACTGATAGGTATCTTCTTGCAGTAGGCACCAGCGCCGCGGCGCCGCACGTGGCCGGTGTCGCCGCACTCCTCTTGTCTGTCAACCCGAAGTTGAGTCCTGCGCAAGTCAGATCCATCTTGCAATCGTCTGCCCGTCCCTTTCCCGCCGGCTCGTGGTGCACGTCCAGCGGCATCGGGCTCCGCGGGGCGGGCTTACTGGATGCCCGGGCGGCCTTGCAGGCGACGGCCGCGCCGCCGACCGTCACCATCACCAACCCCTCGCAAGTCGTGGCTCCGAACATTGCGGTGTCGCTGTCGGGTGCGGCGACCGCGCATGCGGGGCGCAGCATCAGCGCGTACGCATGGACCCAACTGACCGGCGCCTCTGTCGGCACCATTGCGAATCAGAACACCGCCAATGCGTCCTTTACGGCGCCTGCGACGGGCACCTACTCATTTCGACTGACCGCGACGGACACCGGCAGGCTGGCAGGCACGGCCACCGCAATGGTCCGGGTAAACTCCCCTCCGGTGTTGACGGGAGTTGCGGCTCAAACTGTCACGGAAGGTAATACCCTCAGCTTCGTCGTGAGAGCCACGGACGTGGATGGCGATGACCCGATTTTCGTTGCGGTTTCTCTCCCGCCTGGGGCAACCCTCAGTTCAACAGGGACGTTCAGTTGGCCCAATGCGACTCCAGTGGGCAACGCTATCCTGAGGTACTTTTCCAGGGACAACCATGCCAACAGCGCTCAAGGAACGGTCAATATTTCAGTCATCCAGGGCACTCCTGCCGTTCCCGCCACTCCTATCGAGCCTACCAGCGGAGGAGGCGGTGGTGGTTGTACCTTGAGTCAAACTGACAGCGTAGACATTCTACTGCCGGCGTTGTTCCTTTTCGGTCTTGCTCTTCAGGCCTGGCGGTTGAAGAAATCGATCAAATCATGATCAATCTGCTAGAGCTTGATCGGTACCCCCCATTCTATCGCGACGATGTCTTTTTGCTCGCGGCGGCGGGCGGGCCGGTTTTGGGGGCGGTCTGAGCTGTCACAACATCGATTGCCCCACTTCAATGGTCTAGTTTCTAGTCCATGCCGTTTGCTGGCTGTCGCGCTCTGGCTGCCGTTCGTTGAAGAGCTCCTCTTCCGAGGATTCATTCAAGGGCAACTCGCTCGATGTTCATGCGCACCACCATGAAGTCCGTCGAAGTCAGGGCAGACGCTAGCCGAGTTGATGCGTCTTGAACCATCGGAGTCTGGCGCCCACCAGCATCTATGCCCGGCTCCATACGAAGGCGACAGACCGCGCCTTACAAGCCCAGGCGGATCGGTTCTGTAGTGTGCATCCGAATTCAGCATCGATTGAACAAGTCATTCCATCGGGCGAGTAGCACACGGTCGACGTGTACACTTGAACCGGCGCACAATCCAGCCCGCCAATGGGAACGGACTGAAAGGAGAGAGGATGAATTTGCCGCACTGGGTTGAACAGCGCATTGAAGGGTTACCCAAGGATTTCTGCGGACGCATTGTCATCAATTGCTGAACCGGAGGAGTGGCGAACATGGAAGTGAACACCGTTCAGCAAGCGTCGAAAGCGGGAGAGATGAGGAAGGAAGAGCAAAATAATGTCGCAGGTTCGCTACTATTCAGCCACGGTACTGGACTTCAACGGAGTATACGGTCCTCGCGGGCACCAGCCTAACTGGGGCCGGGAGGATCCTCACGATCTTCACCCGTGAGCAAGTCGGCTTCTTGCGCTTCGAGTGCCTGCAGATCGGTCAGAATGCTCTGGAGCACCT
This sequence comes from Nitrospiraceae bacterium, assembly GCA_035462675.1. Taxonomy (GTDB): domain Bacteria; phylum Nitrospirota; class Nitrospiria; order Nitrospirales; family Nitrospiraceae; genus Palsa-1315. The sequence continues at coordinate 2,166 of DATHTZ010000131.1, forward strand.
GCCGGCGTTGCTGTAGTCCCTTCTTGGGGATGTCTCGCGTCAATGGCTCCTGAGCCGATTCCGGCAAATTGACCAGCGCTTCGGCTTCCCCCACGGTGGCATATTTGTAAGATTCCACATACTGATGATTCGCGCCATATATTCTGATCAGCATGTCTTACGTGTCAGTGTCAAACTGATCGAAACTGATCGAAGGTGGGACTCACGACCGTGTGGTGGGCGAGGCCTTCGAGCTTGTCGATCTGCCCCTTGATCCCATCGCTCCGGGATTCCGCATGATACATGGAATTGACTTCAGCCATAACGTCGCCTCCTTCCCTGTTGGTCTTAGAACACCTTTCTCTGACAAGGCGGAGCAGCTAGGCATTCTCCTAGAATGCCTCAGAAGGCTAGTCCCGCTGTTGCTCTTGCCCGGGCCAGGACTCAGGAGGGGTTGACTGAATTATGAGCAGTGACAACGTCCCTCACGTGTCCCCGGTGAACCCTGAGCAAGGACCACAATCCCGACTGTTCATTCCATTGACATGAGCGCCGTCGATCTCGGCGCCTGTTTCGCTCTCAGTTCGACATTGGGTATGAGACTCGACCGGTGCTCAGTCCTCTCGGTTTCCAATCTTCCGAATCCCTCCGACCAAGCCGCGTCCACCACACGAACCGTCGAGTCGCGAAAGGCTATGGTTTCGTTGAACATCGTCGAATACGCATTGCGCATCTGACCTTGAAATTCAGTCTGCCGACCAGGGGGTATTCCCGCAAGCGTGGCGAGCGACACCAGATATTCGCCCGAACCCCGCGCGATATCTGCACGCAAGTTTTCATACGAGTAGGAGGCAAAGACTTCGGTTTTCTGCCTGGCTCTTATGAGATGGTCGCCGGCGGAGGCCCCTGGCGTGGAACTCGATGTAAATTCCGTCAACGGGTTAAGAAGGTCCTTCGTAGCCTCCGACGTGCCGTTGGTGAGGTCCGTAGTCGCCTTGACGGGCGCATTGGTCACGTCGGTAGTTGCTTTCGTCATACAGCCAGACAGAATTAACATTCCAAGAAGGAGCCCCCCAGAGTACTTGGTCATGATGTTGCCTCCAGCAGTTATTAAATCGTAGCCGCTTGATCTACACATACCTCTTTTTCTTTGACCCTTCACCTAGGAAAAACCATAGGCCTGATCTGGCTACCAGTCACTCAAGATGCCCGGAAAGGGGTATGCGCCGACCCGCACCGGTGCCGCGGCCGAGGCATGGCGACAGTTAAGGCGATCCCCGTCGTCTCACTGAACGAACCATCCCCGACAGCGCCTCCCGTCTTACTTGCCACGTCTTCCGCTGGCCTCGCAGTCCGGCTTGCGCTAGCCCCACATCTCCAGCATTGCGCCAGCCGGATTTATAGCTGGCCTACTTCTGAGGTACCTCCATTGGGTCTGTCGCTGGCCGTGGCGTGCGCTATCCTTTGTCCAGGAGAGACGAGTGCCACGCGGACTACAGGAGGGCGATCATGACCTGCTCACGCTGCCGGCGTCTCATCATAGAAGACCGATCCCTAGACTTGGAGAGCCCATATGGGCAGAGGTGGGCGAGCAGCCTGCGTTGTGCGAATTGTGGTCATGGCCACAGCTCCGTGATCGAGCAGCATCGCCTGGCCCCCCAGGAGAAGGCCTTGGTGCGTTCAAGTGGTGAACCGGACTATCAGGATGAGGAAGTCCATCTTGGAGCAGAGTCCTTCATCAGACGAGTGGCCTGATGAGAGAGAACAGTGTGAGTATGGGGCGTAGCAAAATCTCTGCGGAACATGCCTAGGGTTATGCCCTGTTCACACGGCCCCAGGAGTGCCATAGAGTCACCACATGCTTATGAGCACTTATATTGTCTCGGCTTAAGTGTCAGGTAGGAGCAGGCATGGCAACGACAAAGCCCTCGACGGATATCAATCTCACGGCCTTTGAAATTCTTGAGGCCGTAACAGGTGAGTTACCCTGTTACGCTTCCCCTAATTGGAAGGTGTCCGATAAGAGGGAAGAAAGGGAAGACCCGCCACAGAAGAACACCTCGAAAAGCCCCTCAAGGGCGGAAGGCCCGAATGAAAAAGCTCGTAACTGATAGAAGCACGCGAACCGGCTACCCAACTAGGTGTTTCCGGTTTTTGGCATGGGGCGGCGGTCGGGAGGCGGTGTTCTCCATTGGTTCGTAAGCTGCTCGCTATCTATTACTTGGTTCAAGGATTGCTGCTGATTGCAGTGGGAGTCGGCGGGTTGCTCCTGGTGGATCAGAATCAGCTGCTTGTCATCAAACAGTGGCTCCGTGTGATCCGCTTGGACCCTGAGAATCGCTTTATTCATTGGCTCCTGGCCAAGGTTCTGCCGGTTACGGATCACATGCTGGAGACATTCAGTATTGGCTCCTTTGTGTACGGCGGACTCGCATTTCTACAAGGGGGAGGTCTCTTGTTCTCTAAGCCCTGGGCCTCCTATCTCACGGTGGTCGTGGTCGGTTCATTTATCCCGTGGGAACTGTCTAGCATGCTTGACGATGTCACCCCTCTGAAACTTCTGACGCTTAGTATTAATGTCGTGATCGTCGGGTATCTTCTCATGAGTGAATTGCGTGCCAGACGCGTCCGTGTGCATGCAGCGCCACCATGACGGAATCTGAAGTACAAGGCTCGGCTCTGAAAGGGA
>DATHTZ010000132.1:0-6364 GCA_035462675.1 Nitrospiraceae bacterium
GGGAGGCAAAGCAAGCCAAGCCCGCGGTCGCGCCGGGGAAAGATCAGCCGGCTCAGAACGGCAAAGGACAGGAAGAGGGCACTCCGAAGAACGGCGCCACGCCTCCGTCTCCTTCCGTCGAGGTCTCGGGCGAACCCTCGCTTGAGCAAGATGTGCAACTCCAAAAAGCGGTTGAGATGCTGAAGACCTGGAAGATCTTTAAGGAGCTTCCTCGCGCTTCTTAGTCAGTGGCGGCTGCTGTGAGGTGGTAATCGCCTCCAGCAGCCGCTCTTCCGATCCTGCGAACCCTGGCACCGTGCGTAGCAGGTGTGATCGCACGAGCTGCTCTAGATCGGTCAATGTCGTGATACAGAGGCGGGTATAGAGGTACGCCACAAGCGATTCGGATAGTCCCGGGAGCTGAGCCCAGGCCTTCACGGCGTCCGGAAGTGGCGTTCTCAAGGCTTCATAGGATTGAATCGTTCCAGTTCTGAGAAATTCTCCAATCTTGTCTGCTAGGTCCCTTCCGATTCCATCAATGTCTTCCAGCGCATGTCGTGCGGCGACGTTTGCGATATCTTCCTCCAAGGCTTCAATGGTATCCGCTGCCTTCCGATAGGCCCTGACCCGATAGGGATTCGCCCGCTGGGCGGCTAATCGTTCCGCCATCGACCGAAAGATCGTGGCGACTTGCTGGTTGTGTTGCGGGGTGGAAGTCATAGGCTGTGTGATGGGGTTATTCTGACCTGATCAGGGAGGTAGGCGCAAGATACATGGCATGATTGTTGACGTGTTGTTCCGCGAGGGAAGGCATTGCAGTCCCATGGCGGAGTTCAGTGGGTTTGTTGCAGAGCTGCCTAACCCACATTATTCATGACAGTTCGTCGCGAAATCGCTGAGCCGCGTCGCGAGATCAGCGCGCGAGCCGTGAGGATCCGATGCGTACTCGTGCAGTACGTAGAGGGTCCGATGGGCGAGCCCGCTGCCGAAGGCTCGTCATAGCAGCGGATCGGCGATTGCAGCAGAAGTGTGCATGAATAATGGGGGCTAAGGTTCGGACAGAGCCTTACTCAGCGATACCGGGGTTGTTGTCGAGGGGGCGTAGCCTTGGTAGGAATATCCAACGCTGATCCCGATGGTCAGCGCAAAGAAGACTAACAGGAAATAAAAGGAAAACTGGAACGCTTTCCGATTGGTGAACACGCCGGACACATAGAGATACAGGGTCACGAGCAGCGGCGGTAGCAAAAACATAACGGCGACAAGGATCATGATGTCCGTCACCTCATCCAGCCTTCCTCCATTCGTCCGGCTCTGGCGAGCTTGGCGAAGGCTGTGTCAATCACTTCAGTAAGCTAAGCTAATTGCATATAGGAGTCAACGCCAAAAAAAGAGAACGTGTCAACCCGCTTTAGAAAGGTCCTCATTCTCCAAGATGATGGGGTAAGATATTGTATTCATACGTGAATTTAAGTAGGGCTCCCGTCTGTCGTTGATCGATGGGATGCCAGTGCCATGCCGAGTGCCTGACGGACCATCACGATCATCTCCTCGTGGACACGCCGCAGCCGACTCTCGTCATTCAGGATAGTCTTCGGCGGCGGGCACATGCGCCAAGACCCACATGACGCGTATTGTTTGAGCGGAAAGGAACGTCGGAGGAACTCATCCGCAAGGCCTATCGACACGATGGCTATCGATGGCCTGAGATTGCAAACCATGTGGGGGTCCATGCGGCCAGGGTGAGCCGACGATTGAAGCAGGTGAGTAGGCGATGTATGGTTACAAGACCTGAGGTCATTTTGGGGCTCTTCTACAATCCGCCTCCCTGGGAAGCCCCTAGGCCCTTCTCGATTCGACCCTGCCGTCGTTTCCCAGTGCACTGCTCGCAGTGGGAGGATCACCAGTGCCACGATTGACAAGCGCAGTCGCCTGTCATCAACATGGCCTGGGATTAGCAAGTAGCTTCTGGTGGCTTTGCTGAAATGATTCGGACGGCGCTGACGCGCTGCTGTTAAACCGTAACGTTGAGTCTAAATGGGAGGAGGAATGTATGGGACAGCTGAACGGAGTGTTCCCGGCAGTCGTGATTGATAACGTTGATCCCAAAAACCTTGGACGCGTACAGGTGCAGCTTCCTCAGATGGACGAGTCTGGCCAACGCGGCTCCAAAGTATGGGCTCGTATGGCCACCTTGATGGCTGGCAAGAATCGAGGTACGTGGTTTATCCCTGACGCAAACGACGAAGTACTGGTTGCATTCGAAGCCGGCGACGTGAGGCGGCCGTATGTCATTGGTAGCATGTGGAACGGCACCAGCTCGCCGCCGGAGACGATGGACACGAACAACAACAAAAAACTTCTGCGTTCCCGCAACGGCGTGACGATCACCCTAGACGATGAAAGCGGCCAGGAGACCTTCATTGTCGAGACGCCTGGTGGCCAAAAGGTCACGCTCAAGGACGGCCCTGGCTCGATCGAGATTATGGACAGCAACGGCAATTCAGTGAAACTCGAGGCGGCTGGGATCATGGTGAACGCCAGCGCGAAAGTCACCCTCAACGCCAGCATGGTCGAAATCAGTTCAGGCATGGTCACCGTGAACTCAGGCATGTCGAGATTCAGTGGAGTGGTGCAGTGCGATACGCTCATCAGCAACAGTGTCATCAGCGCAAGCTACACTCCTGGTGCCGGAAATATCTTCTAATTACTGAGTCATTCAGATTGTTAAAGAGAAAACCCTCTACAACATTCGGCCCAATAACCACATGCAGCCGACTGCTTCGCTCGCGCTCTGCGGGCGCCTGATGCCCACGTGAGGATGCAGCGCTGGCCACTCCGAAAATGAAGCCCGCTGAGGAAATGAAAAGGTGCCAGGCACCATTTCGCAGCGCGTGGCGGATCTCCCCTCCCTCCTTTCCCTCACGCAAGGCTCCGACATCCTCCCGCCGATCAATACCATCATTTCCGAGCACCCGCCTTGCGGTTTGATTGTCCCCCTCCTACAATACGCCTCCCTGCGAGGCTCCTCATGCCCTTCTCGCTTCGCCCCTACCAACGCTTCCCCATCTACTGCTCCGTCACGTACCACGCTGGCCTGGTCCAAGGACAAGGCACTGTCTGGAACTTTTCGCTGAGCGGGTGGAAGCTCTCGGGCGATGTTCCACTGCAAGTTGGGCAGACGTGTTCCTTGACCGTCAATTTGCCGATCGAAGGAAGCATCTTTGTGGCTGCTGCGATCGTGCGCTGGGTCCGGGGCCAGGAGTTCGGTCTGGAGACCTTGGCGATTGAGAAGCAGACGCATAGTCGGGTGGAGCACGTCATCAAACGACTCGTAGAGGAATCCGGTGAGAGCATAGAATGAGCGACGACCGCCCTAAACGTGGCAGCATGAGCCTTGAAGAGGCGACCGTCTCCAACATGCGGGAGATCGCGGCGATTGTCGAACTGCTGGAACAGAAGGGCCTCTGTGCGAAGCAGGACTTCCACACCATCATCGACGAGCTACGCGGGGAGAATCCCCGTGCGCGCATCCCAGGGACGGCCTTCCCTGAGCCGTACTTGCTCACTGAGATTGAAAACAAAATCATCGAATATATTAGCTCTGCTGAACAGAAACGGCCTGACTTTGCATCAGTCACTGAACTTACTGGAGCGATTGGCGCGGAGCATTGAGATGGGACATCGAGTGGCGAAGGGGACGACGCACTAACAAGGAGGCTGATATGTTGCCAATGTTCGTGAGGCGGACACTCTGTATTCTGAATGGTCAACCGGGATATGCGGCGGGCTGATCGAGGGATAGGCTGCAGGATTCGCGGTCTATCTCGGCCGGTGGAACTGGACCCAGTATTGAACCAGTGTTGGATTCTCAAGTAGACTCGCCTTCCGTCAGAATCTTCAGGCGAACATGCTCTGCTGCACGGCAGCTTGCAGCAGACTCACTAGGTAGGCGTCCCCAAACAAGGCTTACGTTCTACACTGTGGCGACAAGGGAGATGGTTTGTGAAGATTCGCCGCATCTTTGTCAGCCTTCGCGCTGACCAATGGCTGACCGACCATGAAAACGAGACCAAGTGGGCGATAGTCTCCAAGATTGAGGCACTCGGGTATACGACAGAGGTCTTCTTAGACCCGCGCGGCACTACCTCCCTTGCTGCGTCCCAAGCTTGGAGCGCAACAGAGTGCGAGAATGTGATGCGTCATTGCGATGGATGCGCCGTACTTGGGTTCCCTCGCTGGCGTCTAACCCAAGACGAAGACTCTTTCTGGCTCCCCACAGACTTTAACCACTACGAGGGCGCGTTAGCCTGCACACTTGCGCTCCCACTCCTTGTCCTCGTGCAAGACGGCGTTCAGCGTCGCGTCGTATTTGACTCGTCATACAAAGGATATGTTGGCTCAATTCCAAACGAGCCAACAACTGAGTGGCTAAACACCCGAGGCTTCGAAGTTCCATTCAATTACTGGAAAGAGCAAATTGATGCACGGCGCGACATCTTCCTCGGGTACTGCAGTTCGTCATCAGCAACAGCCTCCAAAATTAAATCGTTTCTGACAGGTGGGCTTGGACTAACGGTCTTGGACTGGGCTTGCGACTTTGATCCCGCGACGACGATATTGCGCCAGATTGAGGAAGCCTCACGCAGGTGTGGCTCCGGTATCTTTCTTTTCACAAAGGACGATGCTCTTGCCGGAAAGGGAGGAAAGGGCCGCGCAGTACCACGGGATAACGTCGTGTTCGAGGCAGGATTTTTCAGCGCATTGAAGGGCAAATCTCGGGTACTGGTAGTCCTTGAGAAAGGAGCGAAGATGCCTGCGGACCTTGGCGGTGATATTTATGCGTCACTTGAGGCCAAAGACAACATTCAACCAATTAAGCCAATACTACAGCAATTTGCGGCAGCGCTATGAAGACGCCCACCCCTAGGTTCAAGCAGACCGCCGACGGCGGCCGCTTAACCTAAACATTAGGCGTCAATACGAGGGGTTCAGTTCATGGCATCACAGCATCCCGCGTCGTTGCCTGAAAGACCGGCACGTTTGTTTAAGTACATGCCGCCGGACCGTCTTGACTTTTTTTCCACGCGCCTTCTCCGCTTCACCCCCCCCCTTCTGCATTCAACGATCCATTTGACATTTCTCCCGTCGTATCGTTTGGCTTCGATCCGGCTGACCTGGATACGCCAGCCTCGACCAAGGGCTTCTTTGGTGGCCTTCGCGAGTCTTTGCAGAAGAATGCCGACGCGATGTTTAACCGACGCCAATTGCCACAGAGTTTGGCGAGCCAATCACATGGCGTTCTGTGCCTATCAGATCGCTTCGACAGTCTCTTGATGTGGGCTCACTACGCGAACGATCATCAAGGCTTCGTGATGGAGTTTCATTCAACACACAGATGGTTTGCAGCCGCTCAGAGGGTTGAATACACGGACAGACGTCCTTTCGTCAGCCCGCTCACACCACGCGGGCCAAAGGAAGTAGCGCAAGAAAGCCTAAGCTTCTTTTTCCAGAAAGGTCTCGACTGGGCGTACGAACGAGAGTGGAGAATGGCGCGGAGTCTTAGCGAGGCGAACAAGGTTTTGGACATTGAAGGTTCGCCTGTTCACCTCTATTCCGTCCCAGCAGTAACGATCGCGGCGGTGTTCATTGGTGCGCGGATGCCCCCGGAACGACGCGCGCAGCTCGACGAACTATTGCTGTCCAAAGCGAATCGTCGCATCCGAATCGTGCAGGCCCGGTTAAGTCCACGCAAGTTTGTGCTTGAGTTTTCTCCTGTAAGCCGACGAAAGCTTCGTGCGCAGTACGATGCCAAGGACTTCACACTGCTTGAGGCTCATACCGTCAAGACCCCTAACCCTTCGGTACAGCGGACCGAACAAAAGCTGGCTCGGGAGTGGAAGCCGAAAGGCAAATGAACAACGACCGCCCTCAACGTGGCAGCAGGACAACAAAGGGGTCGGGAGTCTTTTTTGACAAGTTGGGGCATTTGGGTCAAAGGTCGCCAGGCTCCGACGACCGCGCCTTGCTGTTGGGGGTTACGATGCGGTCCCGTGGACGACCGAGAGGATCATGAGAAAAGACTCCCGATCCCGTTTCTTCTCCTCGACCGCGTTTTCTCCTCCTGACGACCTTGTGAGGCAACACCAGCCGAATCGCTTCATTCGCGATATTCCTCGGCGACAGACGCACGCGCAACGACCCCCATGACGCGTATTGTTTGAGCGGAGAGGAGCACCGGCGGAACTCATCCAAAAAACTTATCGACACGGTGGCTATCGATGGACCGAGATTGCAGACCATATGGGTGTCCCTGCGGCCACGGTGGGACGACACTTGAATCAGGCGGAGCAGGCAAATGTATGATTACATTCAAGACCTGAAC
>DATHTZ010000133.1:0-2155 GCA_035462675.1 Nitrospiraceae bacterium
GGGGTTCAGCGACTGGAAGGGCGTGACGGGAGTGAGGTCCATGCCGGTCCTTTGCTCACGGAAAAGTACGTGAGATGATAGATTGATCTTCTGTGCTCGTGGCTGGTTGACCACTGTCGGAGCTACAACAACCTGCTGGGATGCGGCGTGATTGATTCTACGACCAGCTGATTAAGAGTGGCAGAATGAGGGGACTACCTAAGTGGCCGGAAGACCAGGGGGGACCTGTTTAGGGACCAGACGCCTAGCCTCGCAGACGCTGCATATTGGTCCTGTGGAAAACGTGGGAAGTTATTGATCCTTCTACGAATCGCGTCTATACAGATCCTCCTCGTGGCGGCCTCCGCGTACAAAGTAGGACAGGAGACCGAGATATTACAAGCAGGAAAAGCAGAACTATGAAAGGGGTTGTTGCTTGAGAAGCCTGTCAATCACAGCTTGAAACTCGGCAAACGGTTTAGCACCAACCAAGGGGCGGCCGTTGATGAAAAACGTCGGAGTGCTGGTCACGCCGAGCTTGAGACCATCGTGCAAATCTTTGGCCACTTCCTTCCGATAGAGTCCTGTGTTCAGGCATGTAGCAAGGGCGTCCTGATTAAGCCTGGTCTCTTTGGCAAGCTCGATGAAGTTCCATCCTGTCCCCGGTGCTTGGCGTTCAAACAAGCTGTCGTGGAATTCCCAAAACTTTCCTTGGTCTCCCGCGCACTGGGCAGCCTCGGCGGCCTGTTGCGCATGTGGGTGATTAGGACCGGGATAATCCCGATATACCACTTTGACCTTGCCAGGGTACTTCGCAAGGATTTCCTTGATCGTCGGCAGGCTGAGTTTACAGTACGGGCATTCGAAATCTGAAAACTCCACGATGGTTACCGGTGCATTGGCCGGTCCCATCATTGGATCGTCATCGGCACTGACCGGGAGAATAGGGAGCTCTGGCTCAGGAAGGTCGATGTGGATGTTCACTTGGCGACGAAGGGCAACCAGCAGGGCCTGGCGAAGTCTTGCCTGCTCCTGGGGGTCGCGTGGCGCATCAAGATTCGAATCTTCGTGAGCTTTGCCGCGCTCGATGCGTTTGACAGGGGCGGGAATGTTCGCGAGCCGGGCGACAGATGCCGATTGAGACGCGTCCACTACTAACTGCGAGACGGTGACGCCCTTTCTGGACGCTTCAGTTTCAAGCAGTTCCTCATCGATCAGTTGCTGAAGACCTTGATGCAGTAGCTGGCTGCGCTGCTGATCAGCTTGATAGAGAGAAAGAGCCACACTCTGCTCGACCCGTCCCAGTGTGATCGAGCGCGTGCCTATGCGGGCGACAACCCTATCGCCGGACTTAGCAGAATCCTGCCCATTCCGTGGGAGTTGCCCTCGTGTGGTCAAGATTACGCCCAGCAGAATCAGGAAACCGAGAGCAATCAGGGCTCGGGTGATCGGCTTGGATGTCATCGGATCGAAAGCCTTTACAGATCGGTTGTCCTAACTAGTGGACTGTAACAGACGTTTGTAGACCGCCTCATTCATCTCTGGTGCGATGAACAGAAATTGATGAGCAGCTATCTTGACCGCAGGGTTCAGTACACAATCACTGGTTACAGGTCACTAGTCTCCATAGAACCATAGCCAGGAGGCTTTCGAAAATCCATGATTTGTTGATAATCCACGCCTTGTTCGCGGTATCGGTATCCGGTTCTACATATGGGTGTTCCATGAAACATCCTACGGCATTCCCCCCTCGCCATGTAAAGTAGTACCTCTCTTGTATAGCTGGTTCCCCATCGTCTTCGGTATAAGCAGAAATGCCATCCCATTACCAAATCGACAATCAGGGCGAATACTACACGTATCAGCGTGTCCGGACGCCGCTTACATCAGGAGAGTCGAATCTCCAACCGTTATTCAAGTCATGGGAGCCGGGCGGGCTCGGTTACACGAGCAAAGATAACGGTGCAAATCGCCAGGCCGAGGTTCAGTTTGCATCCCCAGCGTTGGGAATCAAATTTATTCAGGGGGCATGGAACTTCATTGGGTTCGCCGGGCCTCAGTTTCGCTGGAAACAGGAGGATCGCCAAACTGGTGGCAGATCAAACGAGAATGAAGTCGGTGTATATCTTCAGGGGGAGGCCTTCTACTGGCATGAGAAGGGAGCATTTCATGGCAT
>DATHTZ010000134.1:0-3062 GCA_035462675.1 Nitrospiraceae bacterium
AGATGGGTGCAAAATGAGCTACTTACGCCCAGGCGTTGTCATAAACTGGTAGGCTTCCTCCAATGTTGCCACTTCAATGATTCTGATGTTTAATTGGGTTGCCAGCTGGGAGAGGTCTCGGTCAACCGTGTCTAGTTGCCCGCGAGGCACCAATATGGTTTTAAACTGTGCGCGGGCTGCCGCTTCGATTTTGATCACAATTGCACCCACCAACTCAATCTGACCATCCGGCGTGATTGTCCCGGTCAGGGCGACGTCTGAGCTGACGTCGTCGCCTCGCCAAGCCGCCACAATGCCGACCGCGATGGCGCTGCTGGCACTCATTCCCTCGGTCAAGGCATTGTACGACCGGTTCTTGATCGTGATCATCCATTCTCGTCCGTCCTCTCTTACCGCCCTCGTGGCGGCAGCGACGGCTTGCTTGACGCCTTCTTTCCAATCATCGCTGACGATTGAACCGCCACCCAGGTTTATTTCATTGAATTGGATAGTTGGCCCCTCTTGTCGAGGGTCTTTGTCGATTTGGAGAATGACGTAATGGACGATACCGGTCTTCCCACCGGCAAGCACGCCCAGTGCCGGCACTGTTGCAACACGACGGCTGTCCGCCGACCAAAGGGGGAAGGCTTGTGTGCAGAGAATGATTACCGAGAGGAGGAGAACAAGACGAGGTGTTTTTCGAGTCGCACCTCTGTCCGCCACGATGCTCGCCTCTTGCCCTGTGCCTCTTACCTGAGCTTTCGCGATTGCCGTAAAAGCGCTCATGAAAATCATGCAGGCAATGTGCGCTCAACTCTTCCAGCGAAGCGTGACGCGTTCTTTGAGTGGATGGTCGAGGGGCTGTCCGGTTTGCGTCGACGCAAGATGCGCGGCTTTCAACTTGTAGTACCATTTAGCCGGCATGTCCGCATCGCCGACCAGCATCAACGACGGCTTATAACGAAAGCCGATCGCTTGCCGCTCGAATGCGATCATGTCTTGAGACAGAAACATTTTGGTGAACTGACGAAAGATGAACTTTCCAAACGGAAGCCAGGGGAAACAATTCCAGGCGGCGCAATAATCGGCGCGGCATTCCTGGTCTGTGGTCGGCGTCGCCGTGAGGCGGGTCGAGATCCACAAGGACCCGCACTGAATGAGTTCGTACCGTTGATTCGGGAGCACGAAATCGATCGTTGTGGTCAAGGGGCCGCCATAGAACCTGGTGAGGAGCTTATAGGCCCCGCTGTTCTGCGAAGGGGCGTGCGCGACCATGCGAAAGCCGTTGGGAATGGGTTCATAGACCTTGGTCTTCTCATGCACGCTCGCCTTGCTCCGCCACCAGAAGCTTTGATGAACGAACGGGCCATGCGCTGGATCGACGAGTCCTACTACCCCTTCGTCGACGTTGCACCGATAGGTGAGGGACAGATCAAAGAACTGATAGGACTCTGAAAGAATAGGAAGCTTCGGCACCTCCGGCAGGGTGCCCGGTGCTCCTTTTCCATCAGGAAGATAGACCCAGATATAGTGGTCTCGTTCCTCGCAAGGATAAGACGTGACGCCAATTTTTTCGGTCTGGAGCGCTGTGCCCTCACCCACCAATGCGGGGATATGACGGCAGCGTCCTGCCATGTCGAACTGCCATCCGTGAAAGGCACATTCCACCCGCTCACCGTCAAACTGTCCGAACGACAACGGCATGCCGCGATGTGGACAAAGATCCCGCATCGCGGCAACCTTGCCCTGTCGATTGCGACACAAGAGAATCGGCAATCCGAGCATGAGGAGCGGCTGCAATGTCCCAGGCCGCAACTTGCCGCTCGGCAGGGCCGGATACCAAAAGCCAAAGAGCGGACCACCCTTTAAGGAATTGATGTCGGTGATGGTGTCTGTGTTCATCTACGAGGATGGAAGTGCGTGAGAGAACCAGCCTGAACTGCGGGAAGGAGCTTGATCGTGACTATAGCGACTAGGTCATGCAACGTCAAGCGAGTGCCGCGTCTCTTCCCACTCCTACTATTATCATGGTGGACTGGCCTTAATTGCGCGCGTCCAACGAGCACATTTTGTGACCTTTCCTGTCATCTCCTGAAGCACTTATGCTGGTCCAACTGCGGCCGTCGAGCGAGGCCCTTCTGAGGGCGCGCGCTCCGGGAGCACGGGACCGGCATAGGTGCCTCAACTTTCCCTTCCTTGACAAGAAAAAGAAACGGGGACTATAGTTAATTTTATATTGAAATCGCCGCACTCATGCGAACCTGATGGGAAAGAGGGCGTTATGACAATCGCGCAGATGGATCCAGCGGTGACGCTGGCTAACTTACAGACCTCCAAAACTGACAAGGTGACAATCGTACTGCTGAGCGGCGACATGGATCGAGCGATGGCGGCGTTTATCATTGCCACCGGGGCCGCCGCCATGGGGATGCAGGTCACCGTCTTTTTCACCTTCTGGGGTCTCAATGCCATTCGCCGGAAAGGCGCGAGCAGCTCTGCCAAGGACTGGCTTCGTCAGATGTTCGGCCTGCTGAACAAAGGGGGCGCTGACAGCCTTCCCCTCTCGCGGTTCCATTTCTGGGGGCTGGGCACGAAGATGATGCAAAAGGTCATGAAGCAGAACCGGATGCCGGGTGTGCCGGAACTCATGGAGACAGCGCTAGACCTCGGTGTCCACTTTATTGCCTGCACGACCACCATGGGGTTGATGGGGATTACGAAAGATACGCTGATCGAGGGTATCGATCAGTTCGCGGGGGTGACCACTTATCTTGCGGAAGCCAAGCAGGGCAGCGTGAATCTGTTTATTTAAGGTCGAGGCTAAGGCCAGGCTAAGCCTCAACCTCAGACTTCAGGGAGTTGTGAATGCCACATGCCGATGTGAAGCTCGATACACTCGGATACTTTTGTCCGATGCCGATTATCATGACCTTGAAGAAGATCAAGGAACTGACGCTGGGCCAGGTTCTTGAAGTCGTCTCGGACGACGAAGGCATCAAAAAGGATATGCCTGCCTGGTGCGACACGACTGGCCATCAGATGGTCGGCCTCGAAGAGGAACAGACAAAGTCGGGAACGATCTA
>DATHTZ010000135.1:0-2147 GCA_035462675.1 Nitrospiraceae bacterium
CAAACGGCTCCGCTCGTCCGCTATTACGACGAGCGGAAGTTATTGTTTCCGATGGATGCATCGGGCGGAGTGGATGTCGTTTTTCGACATCTTTCACAGGAGCTTGCGCAGTATCGGGCGTTATGATCATTCTCAAGACGCCGGATGAGATTGCGGTGATGGCTCAGGCGTCAAGAGTGGTGGCAGAAACCCTGCAAATATTGCAGAAGGCTGTCCGCCCCGGAGTCACGACGGATGAACTGGACCGGTTAGCTGAGGGAGAGATTCTGTCCCGTGGTGCGAAGCCGGCGTTTAAGGGGTATCGGAATTATCCAAAGACGCTCTGTACCTCGGTGAATGACCAAGTCGTTCATGGGATTCCCTCCAAGCGAGTGCTTAAGGAGGGGGATATTATCGGACTCGACCTCGGGGCTGTTGTCGGTGGGTTTTACGGAGACTCGGCGATCACAGTCGCGGTGGGGCAGATGATCGAACGGAATGCCCGCTTGGTTCAAGTAACCGAGGAAGCCATGTATCTTGGAATCAAGCAAGCGGTGGTGGGCCATCGGCTGTCTGATATTTCTCATGCGGTTCAGCGGCATGTGGAGGCTGCAGGGTATTCGGTTGTCACGGAGTTCGTAGGCCATGGGATTGGTCGGCAGTTGCATGAAGAGCCGCAGGTGCCGAATTATGGAAAGTCTGGGCAAGGACCTCGGTTACAGGCCGGAATGGTTCTTGCGATCGAACCGATGGTCAATATGGGTGGCGCAGCCGTCAAGGTCCTTGAGGATCGATGGACGGCGGTGACGGTAGATGGGAGTGTCTCGGCGCATTTTGAACATACGATTGCGATTGAGCCGAGTGGGCCACCTCGCATTTTGAGTCAACTCTGAGAAACCAATGGTGGTTATGTGGTTTGTGGAGAAAGGATAGAGATAGGTGCCGAAAGAAGATGTCATTGAAATTCAAGGCACGGTGAATGAAACGTTACCGAATGCAATGTTTCGGGTATCGC
Organism: Nitrospiraceae bacterium; assembly: GCA_035462675.1. Classification (GTDB taxonomy): domain Bacteria; phylum Nitrospirota; class Nitrospiria; order Nitrospirales; family Nitrospiraceae; genus Palsa-1315. The sequence continues at coordinate 995 of DATHTZ010000135.1, forward strand.
TGGACAATGGCCATAAGATTCTTGCACATATTTCCGGGAAAATGCGCATGCACTTTATCCGTATTCTTCCCGGCGATAAGGTGACCGTGGAGCTGTCGCCGTACGATCTGACACGTGGGCGGATTACCTATCGGTTTAAGTAGGAGCGTGAGCTGGATATGAAAGTGAGATCATCCGTCAAGCCGATCTGTGCCAAATGTAAAGTGGTCCGGCGCAAGGGCGTGGTGCGAATCCTCTGCGAAAATCCGCGCCACAAGCAGCGCCAAGGATAGAAGCGCACTCGGGGGTGGGCGAGTGAAAACGATGCGCGCAGTTGATACCCACCCTGCTAGGCCGGTGAGCGTATGACAAGGAGTGGGTAGGAGGAATTATGGCTCGTATTTCTGGGGTGGATTTGCCGAGGGAGAAGAGGGCGGACATCGGCCTGACTTATGTCTATGGGATTGGGCGGGCATCCGCACTCTCTATCCTGAGCAAGGCTGGGATCGACGGAGCCATTCGTGTCAAGGACTTGAGCGAAGAGCATATTGTCAAGATTCGAGAAATTATTCAGGAAGGCTATCAGGTCGAAGGTGACCTGAGAAAGACCTTCTCGATGAACATCAAGCGATTGATTGATAGCGGTACGTACCGTGGTCTGCGCCATCGGAAAGGGTTGCCGGTCCGCGGACAGCGGACCAAGACGAATGCGCGGACGAGAAAAGGCCGTCGCTCGGGTGTAGGAAGCAAACCGAAACCGCCTGCGCGATCGGCGTAGGGTGTGGCCGTCACTTGAGTAGGGAGCCTGTATGAGCATCAAAAAAGGGAAGAAGAAAGAGCGACGAATCGTGCAGAGCGGAGTGGCCCATGTCCAGGCCTCCTTCAATAACACGATCGTCACCATTACCGATATGAGCGGCAACACGATCGTGTGGGCAAGCTCAGGGAATCAGGGGTTCAAGGGCTCTCGCAAAAGCACGCCCTTTGCCGCTCAGCGGGCCGGTGAGGCTGCCGCTCGGAAGGCGATGGAAAGCGGAATGCGGACCGTGGATGTCTATGTGAACGGGCCTGGGTCCGGTCGTGAATCGGCGATCCGATCTCTTCAGGCAGCTGGATTGCGGATCCATATGATTCGTGATGTGACCCCGATTCCGCACAACGGATGTCGTCCACC
>DATHTZ010000136.1:0-10838 GCA_035462675.1 Nitrospiraceae bacterium
CCACCGGACGATTTTCTACTTCGGTCATCTCGAGGCGTTTGACTGGAATCTCGTGAGCCACGCAGCAGGGGTTCCGTCATTCCATCCGGAATTCGATCGCCTCTTCGCGTTCGGGATTGATCCGGAACCAGGGCAGTTACCCCAGGACAAGCGCTTGGATTGGCCGGAAAGAGCAGTGGTCCAACGGTATCACCTGCGAGTTCGGCAGGCCATCGATGATCTCTCGAACCAGGTATCGGCCCAGGTACTCTCTATTGCGCTTGAGCACCGGCTGATGCATGCCGAGACCTTTGCCTATCTCCTCCATCACCTGGCAACCTCGCAAAAGGATATTCCTCCGTTCGAGCCATGTCCACCAACCCCAACTCCCGTTCATACGCTCATTGAAATTTCTGGCGGCGAGGTGACCTTAGGCAAACGACGCGCACACCTCGATGGCCAATATCAATTCGGATGGGACAACGAATTTGATGGCCATGAGGTTTCTGTCTCTGCGTTTGCCATGAGTAAATATAAGGTCACGAATGGAGAGTATCTCGAATTCGTTCGCGCCGGTGCGAGGCCTCCGCACTTCTGGACGTGGAGCGAGGGCCAGTGGCGGTGGCGAGCCATGTCGGGAGCAGTGCCGTTACCGATGGATTGGCCGGTCTATGTCACTCATGAGGAGGCGAGCGCCTTTGCAGCCTGGACCGGAAAGAGACTGCCCACCGAAGCGGAGTTCCATCGGGCCGCATATGGGACGCCGAATGGCGAAGAAGAACGAATCTATCCATGGGGCGATGACGCGCCGGATGCCCGACGAGGAAACTTCAATGGGACCCGATGGGATCCTATTCCCGTGACCGCGACCCCGCTCGGAGACAGCGCATTCGGAATTTCCCAACTGGTCGGCAACGGATGGGAGTGGACTTCGACGGTCTTTCAGCCTTTTCCCGGATTCCAGCCCCTCTCGTGTTATCCCGGATACTCAGCGCCCTTCTTCGATGGCGATCATTATGTGCTCAAAGGGGCGTCCTCGCGGACAGACGCCGGTTTGCTGCGTCGATCATTTCGCAACTGGTTCCGGCCCAACTACCCGTATGTCTATGCCGGATTTCGCTGTGTGGAGGACTAACATGATGCTCTCACAGACTGAACAAGCCAACGCCGTCGGGGAGTTCGCCGTGGCGGTGGGCGACGGCCTCAGGAAGGTCGGCCAACGCGAACTACCTTCGATGTACCTGTACGATAAGCTGGGAACGGCGCTGTTTGAAGCGATCACCTTGCTCCCAGAATATGGGCTGACCCGTGCCGAGGAACGCCTCCTCCGTCGCCATGCCGGAGACATACTTGAACATCTTCCACCTCCCGTCGCAGTGGTCGAGTTGGGGAGTGGCAGCGGCCGAAAGACTCGCTGGATATTGGAAGCGCTCACCGGTCGAGAACCAGTGGCTTATTTCCCCATCGACATATCCTCTGCGGCCCTCATCAAATGCCACCAAGAACTGGGAAACATCGGCGCAATCAGCATCGTCGGACTGGAGAGATCGTATCTGGAAGGGCTTCAGGAAGCAGCGACTCGTCGCCGATCGAACCAGACACTCCTGGTATTGTTCCTGGGAAGCACCATCGGCAATTTTGATCCACCGGCAGCGGAGAAGTTTCTGCGCGACATCCGTCGGCATCTAAGGCCTGGCGACGCTCTTCTGCTGGGAGTTGATGTGAAGAAATCTATTAACGATATGGTGTTGGCCTACGATGATCCGGCTGGGGTGACCGCTGCCTTCAATCTCAATCTGCTAGCCCGGATCAATCGGGAACTCGGGGGAGACTTTATTCTACGACACTTCGAACACCACGTCCGGTATCAAGAAATGGACTGTCGCATCGAGATGCACCTACGCTCGACACGGAGGCAGACTGTGTCGATTCGGACCGCGGACTTCAGCTGTATCTTCAGAGAAGGAGAAACGATCTGGACGGAAGCCTGTCACAAATTCCGCGCCGAGGAGATTCCTGGCATCGCCCTGCGCACGGGATTCCTGTGCAAAGCACAATGGATCGATACCGAATGGGCATTTGCCGAGAACCTTCTGATCGCCGATTAGCGACGCAGCCCGGCGTCCCGAAGGAACTGCTCGGCCACCTCACGGACAGGGCGATGGGCAGCGTCCACCTGATAGTTCAACTTGCGCATGGTCAGGTCGGTGAACAGTCCAGCCAGTTCGGTGAGCGCTTGCCGCAAGGGAGGGTTGGCCTTAAGACTTTTGCTCCGCACGGCCAAGGCACAGTCGTACGGAGGGAAATAACGCTTGTCATCCCTGAGAACCAGCACATCCAGAACCGACAACTGGCCATCGGTGGCATTCCCGGCCACCAAGTTAACTTGTTGTTGTTCTAGTGCCTTGTACAGCAATCCAAGGTCCATGGTCTTGGGAGATCCTAGGATGGGAAGATTGTAGGTCTTCAGTAACCCTGCCAGTCCATCCGGACGCTGCTGGAATTCATACCCTACACCAAGATTCCAACCCAGAGAATACTTCGCCGCATCGCTCAAGGTGGCAATCTTGCTTTTCCGAGCATCTTCTCCGCGGATCACCATCGCAAATGTATTATTGAAGCCTAATGGGTCCATCCATTCCACGCCAAACCGCGTATGATACTCGGCTCGGACGAGGGCCATTGCAGCAGCCGGGTCATAGGCGGGTGGTAATTTTAGGATCGCCGTCAACGCGGTCCCCGTATACTCAGGATAGAGGTCGATGTCCCCGTTCACGAGCGCCTGATGCACCAACAGGGTCCCGCCTATGTTTAGTTGGCGATCAACCTGTCGGCCAAGCCGATGTTCCAGATGCTGCGCCACGATCTCTCCGAGAATCACTTGCTCGGTGAAATTCTTCGAGCCGACCGTGATCGGTCGTTCCTTCGTACAGCCGACGATTCCTGCCGCCCACAGTGCAACGATCACACAGGCGACAGTTTGTGTTCGACCCATTCGAGACCTCGATCGGCCGCTACCGCGATTAAGGCAGCCGGAACCGCACCGGCTAGAAGCAGCGTCGTATCGACGGATGCCAGGCCGCGAAAAATAAATACACCGAGCCCACCACCGCCAATGGCTGCGGCAATCGTCGCCGTCCCGATCGTCGTCACCGTCGCGATTCGCAGGCCGGCCAGAATCGTCCTGGCCGCTAGCGGAAGTTCAACTTCCCAGAGGAGCTGTCGTTCCGTCATACCCATAGCGATCGCCGATTCACGCACGCCGGACTCCACGTTCAGAATGCCGGTGAGAGTATTCCGCAGGATCGGCAAAAGCGCGTACAGGACGAGTGCGACAATTGCCGTGTGCTTGCCGATCCCACCCAGGAAGGGAAGAGGAATCAGAAACCCGAAGAGCGCCAAACTCGGCACGGTTTGCATGATATTCGCAAACCCCAGCACCCACCGTTGAAGGAAAGTGCGCCGGGTGAGCAGAATGCCGGCCGGAATGGCAAGCGCAGCGGCAATCGTCATGGAGAGGCTCACCAGGAATAGGTGTTCGAGCGTCAAATCCAGAATGTCACGCGCCAACCCGGATGACATCAGGTCGTCCCCCTCCACTTCTCTTCGAGGCACGTATGAAAGGCCTGCACTTCCTGGTCGTGGGCCTCGAGAAATTCTGAGCGGCCACCCAGAAAAACCAACCGCCCGTTATGAAGCACCCCGATGCGGGTGCCAAGCAACAAGGCTTCCCGGACATCATGAGTGACGAGCAGAGCCGTCTTGTTGAGCCGATCTCGCAGGTCGAGGAACTGCTGCTGCAGTTCCACACGGGTCACTGGATCAAGCGCGCCAAAGGGTTCGTCCAACAGCAACAACGGCGGATCTGCTGCGAGTGCGCGGGCGACCCCCACCCGCTGACGTTGGCCGCCGGACAACTCTCGGGGATAGCGCGCGGCGAACTGGGCGGGAGGAAGCCCGATCTGAGTCAGCAAATACTTGACGCGCGCATCGATGTCGCGAAGCTGCCAACCCTCCAGACGAGGAATCAGTCCGACATTGGCGGCTACAGTGAAATGCGGAAAGAGGCCCGCATCCTGGATCACGTACCCGATCCGACGCCTCAGCTTGATCAGATCCCAGGCGGTCGTGGGTATCCCCTCGATCAAGACATCACCGGTACTTGGCAGGAGCAAGCCATTCACCATTTTTAAGGCGGTAGTTTTGCCCGAGCCACTACGACCCAGAAGCACCAGGGTTTCTCCGGCTTCGACATCGAAACTGAGATCGAACAGAATGTCTTTCTGACCGATGCGAGCCGAAACCTGTCGGAAGGAGACAAGAGGCCTCATGAGCTCAACCGGAAGCCAGGTATTCGTGAACGAACTGCACCGCCATCGCCCCCTCCCCCACCGCAGAGGCCACGCGCTTGGTGGAACCGAGCCGCACGTCCCCTGCGGCGAAGACGCCAGGACGGCTAGTCTCGAGCAGAAACGGCTCCCGGTCGGCGGTCCAGTAGGGCGAGGTAGACACCAGTCGGCCAGTCTTCACAAAATCCTTGGAGTCGGTCTCTATCTCAATGGGTAGCCACTCGGTGCAGGGGATCGCGCCGATAAAGGTAAAGACGGCCGAGGTTCGGACCGTTCGCATCTCGCCGGTGCGGTAGTTCTTGATTTCGACGACCTCCAATCGCTGGTCTCCTAGCATGTGGGAAATCTCCGCATCGGGGAGCACCTCGATGTTGCCAGCGCCCTCGATGCGGTCCACCAGATAGCTGGACATACTCTTACGCAGGTCGCCGTTACGGAGGAGCAAGAGCACGTGCGACGTGTGGTCTGAAAGAAACATGACGGCTTGCCCGGCGGAGTTGCCCCCGCCGACCACAATGACCTCCGACCCTCGGCACATTTGCGCTTCCGTCGAGGTGGCGGCGTAGTAGACGCCCAAGCCCTCGAACTGTTCGCGCCTTGGGACGTCCAGTTTTCGATAGTTCGCACCCGTCGCGATCAACACGCATCGAGTAGAGACGTGCTCGCCATCGTCGAACCAGAGGACGGGCCTGTCGTTGTCGAAATCCAGGCGTGCAACTTGAGAGGGGGACGAGAAGTGGGCACCGAATTTCTGGGCCTGCAAAATGGCACGGTTCGCAAGTTCGGCGCCGGAAATGCCGGTCGGGAAGCCGAGGTAGTTCTCGATCTTAGAGGACGTGCCGGCCTGTCCGCCCGGGGCGTTCGCGTCAATCACAGCAGTGGCCAGCCCTTCCGACGATGCGTACACGGCCGCAGCCAGCCCGGCCGGACCGCCACCGACGACCACCAAGTCATAGACCCGTTGTGTGAGCGGCCGTCTGACCCCGATGAGATCGGCCAATGCCCGCGTCGATGGATTCCGCAGCAACGGTTCAGATCCGAAGACGACCACCGGCGTGTCGACCTCGCTGAGCCCAAAGCTCCGCAGTAATTCGCCAACCTGAGGGTCATGATCCACATCGATCCAGGTGAACGGGACTTGGTTCCTGGCCAGAAAGTCACGAATGCGGAAGGTGTCGCGCGAGGAGCCGGCCCCGAGGACTCGGAGTCCTTGAAAGTCTGACGCTACCAGCAACTCGCGCCGTGCAATGAACGCCCGCAAGAGGAGTTCGCCGAGCGCCGGCCGCTCGCCCATGATGCGCCTGATGTCACCGGGCGCGATCTCGAAAACCTCGGTGTCCCCACGGGCCACCGCACTAATCAGCGCAGGCCGGCCAGTCACCAAACTGACGTCGCCACCGAATGCGTGGACTTCGTGGAGCGTAACCGTCTTGGGCTCGCCGCTCGAGTGCTCCACGATCTCCACTGCGCCGCGTTCGACGACGAAGAAATTGTAGGCACGATCGCCTGCCTTAAACAGGTGCTCCCCATTGCACAACGCCCGGCGCGTACCGAACTTGGCCAGCGTGGCGACTTGGACGTCGTCGAGGGTGGGGAACGCGACCCTGTGCAAGTCTTGGTCGGCCATGTCTCCACCTCCTCTCCGGGGCAACGAACCTGCCTCACTACCGCAAAAACGGCGCAACACGCGCCGGCACTTCCAGATCTATTTGATCGACGTAACACCAGGCCCACCGTTCGCCGGGCTCGAAAGAGGCTATCACTGGATGGGTCGTGTGCGAGAAATGTTTTGTGGCGTGATGATTGGGCGAGCTGTCACAACAGCCGACATGCCCGCAGGTCAGGCAGAGACGGAGATGCATCCAGGACGATCCAATTTTCAGGCATTCTTCACATCCTAGAGTGCGAGCGTGAACGGGCTTAAGAGCGGTAACGTGGGGACAGGTCATAACTCACCTCCCTGAATGAAGAGCAACCGCACAATTGTGAAGTACTGATACACACTGTTGCTAACGATAAAACGACCAGAGGCTAATGCTAGCAAACGATCGACCAAACTTTCCATGCCCTTGCGTATTTGTCACTGGTGTTGTGCTCCGGTTAAAATGTAGACAGGGTGAACGCGTCAGAGAAGATGCCGGAAGCACAGCAAAATCTGTTCAGAATGATCGTGGTAGGAAACGGCCGTGGACCTCGGTATGGAGGAGCAGGCGGGTCCTGCCAGATACTCCTTTGGGAGTGGAGCCTCGGAAGTGACGGAATTCTTTAGAAAAGGCTGGTCACAAACGAGAAATGACCTGTCAACATTTAAAGTGGGGCAGTGCAGATGTCTGGAACTGCTGGCCCGTACTCGGATCAGCAACTGCTTGTCGGCCTGCGTCCGGACACTTGGCGGCCGGGTCCGTCAGGCGTAGAAGCCTGCACGCGAGACACCGAGCGCCTCACACCACCATCCCGCCGGCCCAATTCCCCGGTGCTTCGCGATGAAGGCGAACGTCACAGCGCCTCCGGCACGAAGGAGGCCGCGGCTTTTTTACGATGTCGCGCTCCGCCGTCAACGTGATGACTTCACGCCGGAGCCAGGCGAGTTCCGCCTGCTCAGGCTTCATCTGCCCCTGGCCGGGAAAGGCCTGCTGGGAATCGGCGGCACACTCCTGCCCCATCGACGCAATACCGAGCCCTGCACGCCCAAATCCCGCGCGGCATGCGCCACCGTCACCCCGCGTGCTTGAATCAGCTTCACCGCCTCCAGCTTGACCTCACGCGTACACGTTCGTCGCTCCATGGCTCACCTCCGGTTTCATTCATACACCTCACTCGGTGTCTTTGAAACCGGCAGCAGCCCATTGTCAGAAATAGACGACAGAAGTATTGCTCGAAAAAGTGTTCGGGATTGGCGAGAATTAGAAAACACCGAAGCAAGAAAACGGCCAAGCGTGTTGCTGCTGGTTCTCAACCCTAATCCCTGACACCTCCCCACGGTCGGCCTAGCTTTCCCTGATGTCAGCGTCTAAGGTCAACTATCTCTTAAAGCGTATCGGGATCAAATGTCCTGCGGGATCGTTGCAATTCACTGAGGCACAGGTCACGCAGAAACCTGCGAGAGCGCGAACCTATCCGCCAATTCAGAACCGACTTCTCGGTCACGCCATCGGAACCAGTGTCGAGGAGCGCGTCTACATGGGCATGATGGAATACTCGGTGAAGGAGTTGAGTGAAGCCCTGGAGAAGATTCAAATGCCTTGCTTATAACGTGAAAGGAGACCTGAGTCATGGCACGAATCGAGCCCCAGAAACCAGACCAGACGTTTAATCGGAGCCGTGAGTTTCAAAGAGAGGTATTGGCATATCTAAAAGAACATGGTCCACAACCGTACGATGTACTCTACGGTCATTTCGACCCCAACCGTACTGCGGATATACAAGCCGTCTTACATGAGTTGATCCAGTGGAAATTCATTGATAAGGGCACGGATTCGTACATGACGGTTTCGATTGCCGCTCCCGGCATCGCCCGGCTTGGACTTAAAGATATCTGAAAATGTCTACCGTTTGACACGGATATCCGCTGGTTCTGTCAAACGGTGGGATGCAAGCACAAATGGGCAAGAACAGAATTGCAGTGGTGACTTCTCCCTCCTTCTAGTCCCTCCCTCAAGCGTTCTGCTTTGACACGGAATACCGACCAGGGGCATGAATACCCAAAGGAAAGGCCCTTCCATGAAGGCGAGGTTTATCATGAAAGCCATTTTGACGGCGCGGGTCTTGTACGACACAGGACGGGATAGCCTACCACCTGGAAGTGACTCTCTCGTTCGTAGGTCCGATAATCCTTTCTCTGTAAAGAGTGGAAGTAGGGGAAGGCCTATTCGCCTAGTCAGCGAAGGGGCAACCCTCCCCCCCGCATCTTCCGCTTTCGTTCAATATCTACCCACCTGTGGCCCTTGCGCCCTAGTTCGTAACCCTCCTACAATACGCCTTCCTGCGCGGCTCCTATGCCCTTTCTCGATTCGCCCTCACCGTCGCTTCCGCGGCGTGGTTCTCGGCGTTTGTCTGCTTAGCCTGAGTTCCATAGTGGGGGCTGAGAGTCTGTGGAGTGGGACGTGGGTCCTCCGTAATCCCCCGCAGGGAGGTCACCTTGTGATGACAGTGGAAGCGGTGGGCACCGGATGGCGACTCACCTACAAGCTCGCCGGCCAGGCACCGGGAAACCCCGTCACAACTGTCCTGACGCCGCTCGATGGCAAGGACGTTCCTATCTTGATCGACGGCAAGCCGTCGGGCGAAACCATGGGGATCAAAAGCATCGATACTCGTCACACAGCCACGGTCCTGAAGTTTCACGGGAAGGAGTGGGGTACCTCGAAGTGTGAGCTCTCGCCCGATGGCAAGGTGCTCACGGTCGAGAACGATTACGCGGACTCGAACCCCATCGGTAAAAAGATTCAGTACTGGGACAAGCAGTAATGACCATCCTCGACGCGCTCCGAATGAGCTATAACCGCCCCACACGCGAATCCATGTTCATCGAGGAAGCGACCGTCTCCAAACATTAAAGCCTGCTCCCAAAGCCTTGCGGATGCCCGCTGGTTGCCTCTGGCCCTCATATCGAAATTAGTTGGAAGCCAAGAACTGCTTACGACAGTGAATGGTGAATCAACTTAAATCAGCAAGAGTTGTAAAGAAGCCGATGGCGTAGCCCTCAGGAAGGCCAAGCGATGGATCGACCAGAATCGTTGATTCACAGAGACTTCCTGCTGAAAATTCTTTTCTGGGCCACCTGCGAACAGATCAAGTACAAGAGTGTGGCGAAGCAGCAGTGAGCCAGAGCAGTCCCTCAACCTGCTAGTGAGCCTGTGGCGACTGACTAGGAGCAGGAAGTTCAAACAGGAAACGACTGCCTGCCAGGCACATCTTGACTCGGGAACTTACCGAAATGGGGCGGGTCCAACACACTTCCATCAGTTTGGTGCTCTGCTTTTTTCTCGTTCCTGATGGCACATGAATCTCAACCACCTGTCGTGCGTTCACTTTCTCAGGAAGCAAGAGCAGCATGCCCTTGACGCTCCTATTGATCGCATGCCCGGATCCTTTTGTCCACTTCACAGTGCGGCCATCCACACACTTCGTTAACTCGAAGGGGCACACGAGCTTGCTGGCCACACGCTCGTTCTCTCTTCGTTCCTGTCGAGTTGAGCTCATTTTTTCTCTCCCTTTTACCGACATTTCCATTTGCTCGCTGCGGTCCAGTGCTCATTGTTAAATTGATCGACGAAGCAGCTCCTTCCCGTGAGTGCTTGACCTTCGCTCCTAATAGGAGGTTGAATCCACCAGTCAGCATGGCCCTCGCAGGTGAACCCCGGAGGTATCTTGTATTTACCTGGTGCTCCTCCAGCCACGACATGATTCTTCACGAAAGCATTCCCCTCGACAGGCAGACTGGACGGAAACCACCCTGTGCCATGGTAGGGAACGAAGCAAGTCTTTAATACGAACACGTCCTCGTGCGTGATATTGGTCAGATAAAAATCGGCGATGATCTGCATGGCAGGCTTTCCATTTATTTTTCCCATGCGCCAGCGGTATGACCGTTCGTGCTGAAAGAGCACAATCAAAGATTTCTTCGGACCCCGCCACAGTGATCGCGCGAATCGCCCTATCTTATTAGGCCAACTCAAACATTCATTTTCCGGTGATTGGCACAAGCTGTGTCGATGGAGATTGTCCTCGTCGTTCATCGCTATAGCACGATGCATCCCTACCTCATGGTCACGTCCCGTCCACGGACTGTGATTACACTCGGCGAACTCATCGTTCCGCTGCAGGTCAAGGGTGCCGCAATGAGGACAACGCGGAACCGTTGGTTTTAGATCTTCGATCTCCCTCATCCAGATTGGTTCTGTGCCTGGGAACCTGATCATGATCTAACTCCTGGTAAGACTTATGTGAAGATCGACGCCGTCCTCCTCGCTTCCTGAGCGAAAAGGGTCCGCAAAGACGGCGTGCTGTTCAGGGGAATTTAGAAGAACACAGAGGGGGGATCAGTCTGCGAGGGACTTGACATATAACGCTGATGCTTATAGTGAGACATTACAAACTCAATCTGAATTCAGATGTGTATCTAATACCAAATTATCGGAGACCGAGCAACTAGGGAAATTGCTAGGGTAAAGGTGAGGGAAAAGCTGGTCTTTGTTGATTGGTTGTAACCCCACCCGGTGGCGGATGCGGTGATTGGAATTTCTCTCTCCTTCTCTGGGCCCGTCGGAAATACGCTCCAAGGAATAGAGAGTTAGAGAGGCTGGAGAAGGAAGTACCAGAGCCGAAGAAAGGCTTGTGGGCTGATCCAGCACCCATTGACCTTCCTCCAATTCCGTGGACACCTGGTTAAGCGACTGCCGCCCTTGCTTCATACTCGGCTGGGGAGTCATAGCCGAGGGTTGAGTGTCAGCGCGTCCGATTATAGAACACCTCAATGTACTCAAAAATATCCTGTGTCGCGTCGTCACG
>DATHTZ010000137.1:0-2100 GCA_035462675.1 Nitrospiraceae bacterium
GGACTTGGCCGTTTCTTCCAGGTAATAATACAACCAGCGGTTCTTCTCTTTGGTGACCAGCTCCTCCCAGATCACGCCGATCAGAAACCCCTTTTCCCACGGCTTCACCCAGGCGACTTTCCCGTCGAGCTTTTCCATCTGCTCTGCACCATCCGAATCGAGAAACGCAATCGACACCGTCACCGGCTGAGCCATCGCTAGCTTCTCTTTCGTGTGCAACCCTGCACCGACTTTGTTGACGTTATCCAACACAGCCGTAATCGCCTTGGCGCCACTCTTTGGTGAAATGAGCGCGGAACCAACCAACGTCGAACGAACAAACTTGCGCCGTTCGTTCGTGGAGGCGATGGATGTCGCCGCTTTCTGGGGCTGCCGTTTCATGAGCCTGAGTATAACCGATAGGAAATCTTTGTCCAACAGTCTATTGCGCCCTGGTCAGGTGTCCTGAGGCCGGTAGTAGCGACGCCCCTTAAGGGATTCCGGGAGGTGGTCTTGCGTCTTGGCCTGGGGATCGTCATGGACATAGCGATACCCCTTTCCATATCCAAATCCCTTCATCATCGAGGTCACGGCATTCCGTAAGTGGAGCGGAACCCCAAGATTTCCATTGGATTTTGCGTCTTCCATGGCCTCAAGCAGTCCGATATAGGAGGCATTATCTTTATGCCTAGTCGCGAGGTAGGTTGTCCCTTGGGCCAAATTGATCTGCGCCTCCGGGAGCCCCACAAACTGTACAGCCTGAGCCACCGCAGCCGCAACAACCAGGCCCATCGGATCTGCATTTCCCACATCCTCTGAGGCAAACACCACCATGCGGCGGGCGATAAATTTCGGGTCCTCTCCCCCTTCCAACATACGGGCAAGCCAATAGAGGGCGCCGTCAGGATCGGAATCGCGCAGGCTCTTAATATAGGCAGAGATGACGTTGTAATGTTCCTCACCTGTCTTGTCGTAGCGGATCGATTTCTTCATCAGTGCCAATTCCAACGCCGCTCCATCGATCAGGCGCGTGCCATCAGGCTCAACTGGTTGCTGCTTGACCACAAAGTCCAACGCGGTCAGGAGTGCTCTCGCATCGCCGTTGCCATAGGCAATCAATCGTTGCCTGGCATCGGGTGACAGGCTGGCGTTCCACTTCCCTAACCCGATCGCAGGATCCGCGAGCGCCCGGTCAAGAATACATCTTAGGGCCTCGTCCGACAGGGACCTGAGCACAATGACCAAGGAACGAGACAAGAGCGGTGAGATCACCTCAAATGAGGGATTCTCCGTCGTTGCACCGACGAGGATGATTGTCCCCCGCTCGACGTGAGGTAAAAAGGCATCCTGCTGCGCCTTGTTGAAGCGGTGGATCTCATCGACGAAGAGAATGGTTCGTTGACCGTTGATCGCCTGGCGTTGCTCAGCCGTCCTGATAATGGCCCGTAGCTCGGGAACACCCCCTGTGACCGCCGAGAAGGGCACGAACTGCGCTTTGGTGTGACGCGCGATGAGATGCGCCAGTGTGGTCTTGCCCGAGCCGGGCGGACCCCAGAAGATGACGGAGGAGAGTTGATCCGCCTCGATCGCCCGCCGAAGCGGCCGATCCGGCGCAGTGATGTCCTCTTGCCCGACAAAGTCCGTAAACTCTCGCGGCCGCAGACGCTCGGCCAACGGAGCCTCAATGGGTTTCTCCCCCTCTGGAGTCCCAAACAAATCGGGAACCTGATCGCGTGAAGCAGTCATGTACGTCCTCAAGAATGGGGTGAATTGTATACGCCGGTCAGCACGATCGCAAACGACTCTTGACCTGAGGAGCCTATCCAACATTGACCGTTCTACTGCGACGAACGATGACCAGGCATCTACTTTGTTCTCGGCCCCGAAAAATCCTCAACGTATTCCAGCGAATACGCTTCTGCTTTTTCGCGGCCTGCGGCCGTGCATCTGCCTACCCTTCCTTCGCCTCGTGACGAATGGCAACGTCGGACAGGCTCCTAGCCCACGCCAATGTTACGAACAGCGGCGGGAGGAACCAGCGTACAGACCCAAGTCAACGGCGTCACCCTCGCCTACAACGACCGGGGAACCGGTCTCCCTATCGTCTTGCTCCATGCCTTT
>DATHTZ010000138.1:0-1781 GCA_035462675.1 Nitrospiraceae bacterium
CATGGTTGAATTGGAATATTTCAGACGAACAACGAGCGTTTCTTCGTTTCGTCCAATTGATCATCAATATTCGGCGCACCCAGCCGGTATTTCAGCGAAGGAAATTTTTCCAAGGTCGAAAAATCGATGGGGCCGATGTGCCGGACATTTCTTGGTTTCAACCGTCAGGCGAGGAAATGACCGACGAAGCCTGGAATGCAGGGTACACGCAGTGTCTTGGGGTTCGGCTTCCCGGCGATCTCATCGGCGATGTCAACGAACGGAGCGAACCGATCAGAGGAGACTCGATCGTGCTATTAATCAATGCGCATCATGAGGCGATACCCTTCAAGCTCCCATCCCGCGGCCAAGGGCAGGAATGGGAGCGATTGATTGATACAGGTGATCCTGAAGCGGAGTCCGTCGAGCGAAAAGGTGGAGAAGAGTATGAGATCAAAGGTCGCTCTATGGTAATCCTACGATCGAAACCGCTACAGTTCGAGATATCGCCGTCTTGAACTTGTGGGAAACGCGGGAGCAATCTGACTTGAGCTGCACCAGCAGGCAATAGTAGCGTATACACCTGTGTATTGTTCGACAAGTCCATCACGAACGGTTGCATCAACAATCAAATATCATCGTTGTTATCGGCTCTGATGAAACAGGGCGGTGCACTTGATATAAGGTTCGATGAACGTAAAACCCATCTTCGCTATCGCTTAGATCGCACACTATGCGCTCGATCAGATTGCGGAACCTCGTAAAACTCGTAAATGACGACCTGTTCGAGACTCAGGTCCGGCCAGTTACTCTTGTCAAAGCCCGGCGCATTCTTTAGATCTTTTTTGTGTACATCCAGCATAAGTTTTTTGTTTGCATGATCCAGCTGGAATGCTTCCCACGGTACGGCAAAGTACTTATCTCCGATACCGGCAAATCCTCCGAACTCGAGCACAGCATACTCGACACCACCTTCCTCAGGATCAATGACTAAATCTTTAATGTCTCCTAATTTTTTTCCGTAGGTGTCTTGGACACTCATTCCAATAAGTTCGCTTGCTTTTAAGACCCCACTCTTGTCACGTGCCTCGGCCCGGAGGCCGAACCCGGTCACAAGCGATACGACGAGGGCTCCGAGTGCCACTACGCGAACGAGTTTCTTTCCGAAGTCTTGCGTCTTCATAAAATGACCTCCTAGAAATCAGAACACGACCCTGAGTTAACTCATGCTCAGTAAAATCATAGCCAGGGAACAACGGCAGCGCTTTTATTTGGTAGGCAGCTTTGCCCCTTTTGCCTTGGCCATTGAAAGTCCAATGGCAATGGCTTGTTTTCTACTTTTGACTGACTTGCCATTCTTCCCACTCTTTAAACTACCTTCTTTCAGTTTATGCATCGCTCGCTTGACGGATCGCTGTGCACTCTTGCCATACCTAGCCATACGCTACTCCTTTCTGACCATAGCCCTGAAATCGATTCTAGTATCGATGGATTGTCTGCCCCAAGGTTTCATCTTCTGATCCAGGAAAGCGAAACTGGCTTCCAGCGATTCAGAGCATGTGACAATACCAATATAGCTGAGACGCAAGCAGAGGTAACTAGACATTACTCTAGCCTGCATTATTCACATCTCTACAATAGGCTTGGACACAGTGGGCACAACATTCAGGCAGACGGGACTGGCATGCGATCGGTCACCATACAGTTTCAAGTTGCCTCACTTGCAGTTCAACCCCGCTCTGCCTCACCCAGATTGGGCAAGACCCCGTCTCGAAGCCTCGCGGACTTGTCTCGCGTGGCGA
>DATHTZ010000139.1:0-1937 GCA_035462675.1 Nitrospiraceae bacterium
CCTCTACAGCCGGTGCGCTATCTCATCATCGCGCGCTTCACGTTCACCTACTGCTTTTTTGGACTTCAGCACCCTCCCCTTTATCCAATCTCGCTGGCAGCGCTAAACACGACTGGGGTTCTTCCTAGTATGGCGTTTTTACAGTTGTAGTAAAAAGAAACTACCTCAGAAGACGCGATGGGAACCCGGCCCAGTGGTGAAAGGCCGTGAACGCCATGGGAATTCTGAGGGACTGATTGTGCAGGCCCGGCGCCGAAAATGAGCCGGGTCGATTAAAGGAAACCGTCATGGAAGCCCTGTGCAGGCGCACCCGCTTCCGTGGGCATGCAGTGCGATCTTGACGGAATCTGAAGTATAAAGGCTCGACGCCGAAGGGTGCCGGGCCTTTATTCTTTTGATAACATTTCGGCAAATGCTTGTTCCGTCAACGGCGCATTCTCTTCGTACTATGTGATTGCCCATTCACGAGGTGGGTATACCTCACGTCGCATCGGCGGAAGTCAGACCCCTCGGTAACCTCCTAGTCTCTAAAGTTCTCCAACCAAGCGTAACCTATAGCTGGAAATAGATGTTGGCTCCATCTTGCCGAGGAGGGTGCCTCATCGTTTCTGCTTCCAGATTCATTGGTATTCTGGCTGGGGGTTGCTTATTGTGCCTGGGTTTATCGAACTGTCAATTCAATCCCGGCCCCGCGCGTGATACGGGTTGGCCCGCAGACGCAATGAAAATGGACCCATCGGATCGTAGACCAATTACTGAGTCGGTCAAAGGAGAAGTCCTGAGCGTCGAGGGCACGAACTATGTCGTCAAGCGGGAGGATGGGAAGGAAGTGAGTGTGCATGCGGACTCCACTACCCAAAAAATAGGAGATATTAGGGAAGGATATAAAATTGAAGCGGAGGTGAACCCTCAGAATAACGCGGTGTCGATTCGCTCCACCCCTACGACCGACCGTCGAAATGAAAAGTCAGAGTCCATGCTGGCCCAGTAGAAATAACGGGGGGCTTTAGACGGCACGGTCGATGCGGCACGGCATCGGGAACGGTCAGCTGGCTGCCCGTCTGCTCTTCCCTCCTCAACTCGATCACACGCTGAATACTATTATTATCCAAATCGTCGCCTGATGTGAATTTTTGCCAAGCACGCAAACGCCCCGATTTGCTTGGCTAACTCCCACACAGCTCGATGTCATCAGGGTGAGTATCATCACCGCAACCTGCAGCCTGCTGGCAACGGGGGACTAGCTCTACTCATGTATGGAAGCCCGAGTGATCAGGCGAGGAGCGTTCGAGCATCAGGCAATCATCCGCCGAGACCGGCAAAAGAGCCAGCCCTGATTGACCATGCGAGTGACTCTTATCAGTTTCATCCCTACTTTAGTCTTGTCCCACTTAGGTCTTCGGTATTTTCAGAAGTTCTTCGTGGCCCATTATCACCGCTCAAGAGCGCGCCGCATGGACATGGTTTCTAGGAGGCAAACTCGTAAACGAACCTATCGGGAAGCTTGATGCCATTCGTCGGGAGCTAGACGGTAAAGCCTGCCCCTTCTGCGGAGGCGATAAGGCATCACCTACTTTTTCGGCCGGATGTGGAGTCTCAACCTGGCGGAATCTATGCCCGCTGTTCTCAGTGCCAACGCACCCCCGAGGATAGGGACGGCCTGTTGTCTGGTTGCCGAGGAATCCAAAAATTAAACAGACGGTTCGTCACCACTGTCATCTTGTGTCATATTGACTCGCAAATTTCACAGTGGTAAATGATGGCGGATGCCACCTGAGCAGATCCGTCAGCTCATCCATGACTCCGTGCAGGCTGAGTTAGCCACTGGCACGTTCCAACGCGACTGGTCGTCTCTACAGTTCAGATTCCCTGCACGACATCCCATGCCCGCTGCCACTCCTCTTGCACGATGGCATCATCGGGGTCTCGGCTCTCAT
>DATHTZ010000140.1:0-4857 GCA_035462675.1 Nitrospiraceae bacterium
CTGAATTGGATCGGCTCCGGAAACATCTCACCCCCTACGTGCCGGAACTGCAATGAGAATCAGCAATCAGCAGTCAGCTATCAGCGATCAGCAGAGAAAAGTGGCTGTTCCGGACCGGATGGCTGAGAGCTGATCGCTGAAGGCTATTACATGAAAGCCATGATCCTCGCAGCAGGTTTGGGGACTCGCCTGAGACCGCTCACGAACACGATTCCGAAGCCGCTCCTGCCCATCGCAGGCACACCGCTGATCGTATGGAATCTCTTGTTGCTGAAACGGCACGGGTTCCACGATGTGGTCATCAATCTGCATTACCTCGGGCCGATGATCGAGCAGGTATTGGGCAACGGCTCGCGGTATGGGCTGCGGATCATCTATTCACACGAGCCGGTGATTTTGGGTACGGGGGGCGGCCTCAAGCAGGCGGAGCCGCACTTTTCCGGTGAGTCGGTGTTGGTGCTCAACGGCGATACGCTCGTGGATCTCGACCTTGGTGCGCTGTGTAAGTTTCATCAGCAGCGCGAGGCCGTAGCGACGCTGGTTCTGCGCAAAGATCCGGAGGCGGCACGGTGGGGCCTCGTGGAAATGGATTCGGACAGTCGTATTGTGCGGATCACCGGACGTGGATGCGCAGACCAGGTGTCGACCCAGCCTCGTATGTTTGCCGGGATTCATGTGCTCCGTCCGCGGCTCCTGCGAGATGTGTCGAAGGGTGTGGCCTCGACCATCATCGATCCCTATGTGGCGGCGATTCAGCAGGGAGAGAGGGTGCTTGGGTATGACTGTGAGGGGTATTGGTCGGATATCGGGACGCCGGAGCGCTATGCGCAAGCCGAGCAAGATGCAGCAGCTGGTCGCATCACACTGGCGACAAGACAGTTGCCTATATAGCAGGCTGCTGAGACAGCCCGCCAGCGATCCGTGAAACGTGAAAGGTTTTGGAGGAAGAGCATTAGGCGCCCTACGTTTCACCTTTCATGTCTTACCTTTTACGACTCTTGAGAGCGATGCGAGAACGATGCATGGGAAAAGGCGCGTCTCGGCGCACCTGGGCTGGGCGGGTGAGAAAAGCGACTGTTTCAGTGTCCTGCAGCACTACCCCGGCTCCTCTTTCTCCTTCTGTTGCTTAATCAAGCGGGCTAGGTATGTGCGTTGGAGCTTGAGGCGGTCTGCAGCTTTGCTCTGGTTGCCGTCCGCTTCCTCGATCGCTCGCTCGATAATGTAGCGGCCATGCGCTTCTATCGACTCATGGTAGGGGAGGGAGAGATAGGGAAGGGGTTCATCTGGTGCGATTCGGCCCATGGCATCCAACGACAGCATTTCCGCTTCGATGGTGTCCGATTGGTTCAAGACGACGGCTCGTGCGACGACGTTTTCCAATTCGCGAATGTTTCCCGGCCAAGGGTACCGGCTCATGGCCTCCATGGCGGCAGGGCTGAACATCATGCCGGGACGCTTCGCCTCTCTGGCATGCCGGTTTAAGAAAAACTTGGCCAGGGCAGGGAGGTCATCGGGCCGTTCGCGGAGCGGGGGCAGGGTCAGGCTGATGACATTCAACCGGAAAAAGAGATCCTCGCGAAATTGACCGGTCTTCACAGCCTGTCTGAGATCCTTGTTGGTGGCGGCAATGATCCGAATATTGACCGACACAAGACGTGTGCCGCCGACTCGATGGAATTCCCTGTCCTGGAGCACACGCAAGAGCTTGGCTTGCAGCGGGAGCGACATGTCTCCGATCTCGTCTAGGAAGATCGTCCCTCCTTCTGCCATCTCCAATTTGCCCTTTTGCAAGCGATCTGCGCCGGTGAAGGCACCGCGCTCATGTCCGAAGAGTTCGTTCTCGAGCAGCGTTTCCGTGAGGGCGACACAGTTGATGACCACCAGCGGCATGGCCTGACGTGGACTCCATTGGTGGATGGAACGGGCGAAGAGTTCCTTGCCCGTGCCGCTTTCGCCAAGCAGTAACACGCTGGCATCCGATTTCGCGGCACGTTGCGCCGACTCCATCACCGTACGGACCTTCGCGCTCATGCCCACAATCGAAGCGTAGCGGCTGTCGATTTCGGACTTGAGACAGGCTACCTGCCGTTTGAGGCTGTCCCGCTCTAAGGCCTTACAGATGACGATGAGGAGATGGTCCTTGTCCAGCGGCTTGGTCAGAAAATCGTAGGCGCCGGTTTTCATGGCCTCGACGGCGGCATCGATCGAGGCATGGGCGGTCATGACGATCACTGGAAGGTCTTCGGCCGGTCTCACTTTCTGGAGCCGCTTGAGGACTTCTAGGCCCGTCAGCCGCGGCATATCAAGATCGAGCAACATGAGGTGCGGAGCTTCCTGCTCGACCAGCTCGAGCGCCTCAATCCCATCGCGTGCGATCACGGTTCCATAATCGGAGGCCTGCAGTCGGTCCTCCAGCATCGTGGCAATATCGGGATCGTCGTCGACGATGAGGATTTTGGCCTTCATCAGAACCTCGTGAAACGTAACACGTGAGGCGTGAAATGCAGGTCCATATGGAGCGCGAAGGGCATCACCCTATGCTTAGCCCTCACGGATTCTCCATTAAGTTCATCACCAAACCCGTCAGCGGCTTCGGGAAGAAATATGTCGATTTATGCGGCATGCGTTCGCCGGCTGTTGCGACAGCTTGTACTTCGCTGACTTTTGTCGCGTTGAGCAGCAGCGCTCCGGTTCCGGTTCCCTTTGCCACCCAATCCATGGCTTCATCGTCATCCTTCGTATAGAGGATGGCTTCCTGTTCCTGTGGCGTCGGACAGAGTGTTGCAACGACGAGTTGTTGGAGCAGCGATACATCGAGCTTGGCGCGAGGAGAGGCTTGTGCGGGTGGACGATGGGTTGGCTTCAGGCTGAGCGTGACGTAGCGATTGTCTCCCTTCAGCGCCAGCCCGAATACCGGCACGGTTCGTCCAGTCGAACGCATCGTTCCGATAAATTTCTCGCGAGTGGCCGCTTGCGTAGCCGCAGTAAAGGGAAATTCCTGCAGGTCGAACGTGGCGCCTAACAATGATTGCACATGGTCATACGGAGGCAGGGGTGTGGTCGTGACCCGATGCGTCGGGAGTACGGTTAAGCCTGGGTCTTCGAGGGCGGTCAACAACATCAGCACCGAGTCGTACGAGTGTTGGCCGGCCGGCGATCCGGCCTCCTGCCGGCGGAGCTTCTGATAGTTCAACGCGGTCTCGTAGCGATGGTGACCGTCCGCAATAAACAGCGGTGTGTTGTGCAAGGCGTCGACCGCGTGCTTCAGCACGGCTGGATCTGTCACAGCCCAGAGTTGCTGACGGAACCCCACATCGTCGCGAAAGTCGACCTGCGCGGGTTTCCCCTTCACCGCCCCTTCCAGCAAGCCCATCACGGCTCCTTGAGGGTCGGAGTAGAGAGACCAAATTGGGCTGAAGTTTGTCTTGCAGGCTTCGAGCAAATTCAGCCGATCTGTTTTGGCGGCCGAGCGTGTATTCTCGTGTGGGTAGATATGTCCCGAATCGAGCGCTTCCAGTTTGACGGTGGCGAGAACGCCCTTGAGAATCTTCGTCGGCGAGCCGGGCGCAGCATAGGGCGCGGTGTATTCGATCGTATGATAGTAGAGGGTCGGCTGTGCGTCGCGTTTCAGCGCCCCGCTCTTCAACCAGTCGCGAAGAGTCGATGCGGCGCGGGTGTATCGATTATGAGTGGGACTGTCGCCGGGTTGATCGAGCCCCAATTCGAGTCGAATGATGTTCTGTGGATGGCGATCGTGCAAGGTTTTCTGCCCGGCTGCATCGATGATGTCGTAGGGTGGCGCCACGACCTGTTTGATCTCTCCGACAACTGTCGCATCGTACCGCATGCCATGAAACGGAATGATCGTCGACATAGCGAAATCCTCTACTCCATAAGTGGTTGAGGGTGTGTGGCGGAATTGACCTGAAGGATGGGATTTTTCCCGCTACGCGTGCCTTCCGACGCTCCGGGGCACAGAACTCGCGGGGAGGGAGGTTATCGATCGCGGGTGACCATATAGTCGGCGGCAACCGACAAGGCTCGTTTAGCCGTACTGTCTTCGAACTGATTGAGATCTTGTTGAGCTGAAGCGACGTAGGATCGTGCGCAATTCATGGCATAGGTAATCGAGCCAAATTCCTCCATCAAGCGAAGGAACCGCCTAAGGTCTTCCTCTGTCAGGGTCCTGGTTTCCATGCGGTCGACAATCATCTGCCGGTCCGGTTCCGAACAATGATGGAGTAGGTGTAACAGCGGAAGCGTGGCCTTGCCTTGGCGGAGGTCCTGTCCCAGAGATTTGCCCAAGTGTTCTCCGTTGGCCGTATAGTCGAGCGTGTCGTCAGCCACTTGGAAGGCGATTCCAAGATGTCGGCCGAACCGGAAGAGCGCATCCTGCTGGGCCTCTGAGGCGTCTGCGAGCATGGCACCCATGCGACAAGCAGCAGCAATCAGTCCGGCCGTTTTGTATTCGACGATCTTCAGATACTCCGCTTCCGACATAGAGGGGTTGCCGTTGTAATAGAGCTGAAGGACTTCGCCTTCCGCCATCTTCTTGCAGGCCTCGCCGAGTACATCGTTAATGCCATGGTTCCGAAAGTCGACGATCTGGCAGAAGGCTTTGGAGTAGAGATAGTCGCCGACGAGGATGCTGATTTGGTTGCCCCAGACTTTTCTGGCGGTGCGGCGGCCCCGGCGGATATCGGCTTCGTCGACCACATCGTCATGCAGCAGGGTATCCGTATGAATAAATTCAATCAGGCTGCCGAGTTGATAATGCTCGCGGCCGGTATAGCCACAGAGGCGGGCGGACAGCAAAAGAAGCAGCGGACGGACGCGCTTGCCCCCGCTGCTCAGGAT
>DATHTZ010000141.1:0-2611 GCA_035462675.1 Nitrospiraceae bacterium
CTGCTCCAACGCCAGCGCCAAGCGGCCCAGTTGATCTGCCAACGCATGCGCATCGATTTCATCTGTCGGGAGCAGACGTCGCCTGTCCCGGGTGCGCTCCAACAGGAACTCGACCGCGGCCGACTCAACCAGGTCATCAAGCTCAAGCGTCGAAACTTCATTGCTCCAGTCGGCCAGCCGCGAAGTGATGAGGATAGCTCCGCCAGGTAGACTTCCCATAAGCTCCTCGACCGACTGTGCCGCTTCGGATGTATCGACGTTATCTAAGATGAGCAGCCAGTTCTGATGGGTCAGAAGCCACCGAATTACCGCGTGATAACGGACAGTCTCTTCCCTCGCATCTTGTTCCGGCAAATTAAGGATGAGCGGCCCGCAGAGCGTGGTGAGATTCCGGTCCAGAGCTTCGCGTGTGTCCGCCGAAACGAACAACAGGGCCTGATATTCTTCGGCGTGGCGGAGGGCATGCTCGACGACGAACCGCGTTTTCCCCGTACCGCCGAGTCCATAAATGACCTGCCTGGCACCGATACTAGCGGCGTGGCCGGGACGGGCTATCAGCTTGCTATGGAGTTCTTCGAGTTTCTGATCACGGCCCTTGAAGAGGGTTCCCAGGGTCGCATACTTGAGATTGCTCGGCTTGTTCCGTGGGATGGTCGGAAGATCGAGTACGAGGCATTGTTTGATCAAATCGTCGGCATCGGCAAAGGTGCTGCAGTGCTTATTGGTGTCTTTCACCCGGTCGATGTGTGCTTGTTGAAGGTCCAGTGCATGTAGCCTGTTACTGTCTCTTAACGCCGTTGTACGCGCCTGCTGCATTCGTTGGTCTAGATCAGCTGGGAAGAACACGAACACCTTGTCCCGACGCGGCGGAGACCATGGTACTTCGCCCCAAGCCAACCAGAATTCCCACTGGGTCCAGGACCGTTCCGGCGCTCCATCAGGCAACTCTCCGCTGGACGGCCAGCCGGGCTCTGTGCCCATTACACAAATGACGGCTTGGCAGCGAGCCACTTCATCGTGCAGCTTCTGCCAGAGAGTTGAACCTCCTTGATTGAACTTTTCTTGCGATGAGACGTGCAAGCCTTTGCGCTCAAGCCAGTTTTCCAGTTGCATACGCTCTTGGCGGAACTCCGACGAGACGGCGCTGAGGAAGACATGAAACTGGGTCGGCGAGGTCATGGTGGGCACATCCAGGTGACTTTTGAGGCCGTAGGGTAGCGCGCGAGTATAGCAAGCAGCGTAGCGACTGGCTACCTTGACAAACCCGGAAGCCGGGTGCTACCACGCTCTGATGGTACATGTGGATACACCGCCTGTTCAAAAGGGGGCCGACTCCCCAGCGGCTCCGGTCGCTGTCTCGACCTGGACGGGCTCGGCCCGTGAACAGGCCGTTCAGCGGATGTTTACGTCGATCGCCAGCGTCTACGACCTCAACAACACACTATTGAGCTTTGGACTGCACTACCGGTGGAAGAAAATTACTGCCTCCTATGTCCCCGTCACCACAGATGGCCGGGCACTCGATGTGGGGTCCGGCACAGCCGATCTCGCGCTCTTGGTCGAACCCCGCATGGGAACCAATGGCCGCGTCATTGCCTCCGATCTGAATCACGCCATGCTTGTCGAAGGGCTGAAGAAGGTCACTGGGCGGGGCCTGGGGAAGAAGATCACCTGTCTCGAAGCCAACGCCGAACATCTCGGATTTCCCAATGGGACTTTCCATGCCGTCACTACAGGGTTTTGCATGAGGAACGTCGGCGACCTTCGGCAAGCGCTCACGGACATTCACCGTATTTTGCAACCAGGCGGGCGGTTTGTGTGCCTGGAGTTTTCCCGGCCAATCTTTGGGTGGCTGCGGGCGCTGTACGACTGGTATTCGTTCCGGCTTCTTCCCTGGATTGGCACGAAAGTGGCGCATGACACGACCGGCGTCTATGAATATCTCCCGGCCTCCATTCGGAACTTCCCGGACCAGGAACGATTGAAGCAGATGCTTCTCGACGTAGGCTATCGTCAGGTCACGTATCGCAACCTGAGCGGCGGGATCGTGGCGATACATGTGGCGACAAAATAGCCAGTGCTGAGTTCTGAGTCTTGAGTTCTGAGTTGTTCGGAACTCATAACTGAGAACTTCTAACTGAGAACATTATGGATTCTATTCTTTATATTTTCCTGCCGTGCAAGAAGGTCTATCCGATCGGCGTGACCTATCTCGCTGATTTTATTCACCGCCGTAAGCCGGACGTACGGCAGCGCATTGTCGATCTGTCCCTCTTTCCCGACGCCCAACGGATCAGTGCAGTCCGCGATGCTGCCACTGAGTTCAAGCCGGACCTCGTCTGTTTCTCCTGGCGCGACATTCAGATCTTTTCCCCGCATGAGGGAGATTCTTCGCTGGAACATGCGTTTAACTTCTACTTTGCGAGCAATCCACTCAAGCGGATCACTGCCTCGTTTGCGGGGGTGAAACAGCTCTACCGCTACTACAGTCATATCCGGGCGGCACTCTCCTATCCCTGGTTGATCGCGAAGGAGTTCCCGAAGTCGCAGATTATGATCGGTGGCGGGGCCTTTACTGCCTTTGCCGACCAGCTCATTCAGAAGCTCCCGG
>DATHTZ010000142.1:0-9083 GCA_035462675.1 Nitrospiraceae bacterium
TGGGGCAAGATGTCTCCCTCTGAGGTTGACCAGAGGGATCGATAAGGCAAAGGGGAAATGTGAAGGAAATCGGGTCGCCCGAATCGATCGGACGCCCCGGCGTCAGGTGACCTGAGCCTTCAACACATTATCCGCCGGCGAAATCACCCCTGGTCTCTATGATCAGCAATTCCCCGCGCATTTTTTGTCCATGCTCCTTCCCATGGACATTGCACCAGAAGACATCATAGCTGGACTCTGTGCCGCCATACTGGTCCGCCTTCGCCAGAGGGGCGTTAAATTCAAGGGTCACCGTTTGCCCTGGATCGACGCGAACTCCGGTGGCTCGCGCTGTCTTGACCAAGGTAGCATTGCCCGAAATGCGAAACGGGACATCGCGGAACAGTGTGGACATAAACTCATGCGCCACGAGATCCCGGTTGCGAAGTTGAATCACCGCCGGCATCCCTGCCATGAGAGTAAAACCACGCTCTGTCCCTCCTTTTGTGACGTGAAAGGCTTTCTCGCTGATCTCAATGGCCACGTCAACATCTCCAGCCGTCCCTTGCGCCTTGTCTTCAACCGACCCAGCACTCGCTGTCGCGGCGAAGGCGAGCGCGACAACGACTCCACTTATGACGCTGATGTAACGCATAGCTCATCCCTCCTCGCTAAAGATTGCCTTGCCCGATCTGCTTGCCCCATTCTTTCTGTCGCTCCTTGCACATCTAGACTGACCGCCGTGCTGCCGCACCATAGACAAATAACGTAGGCGGTAGATTCAGGCAGATACTTGCACCAGCTGCCACCGGGATATGCCCCCTGGCGCCTTCCGTGGACGTTGCTTCAACCGTCACGCGATCTGCGGCAAGTCTGCTTGGGAGTAATGTGACAGCCTTGATTATCGTCATCACGCCCCCCGTCGTCCCATCATTTATTTTCCTTCCCCGAATACCCCATAGCTTGCGTAGCCTTGGCATAGGAGGGGTAGTGGCTTGGGAGAATTCCCCAAGATGTCCCCAGCTTGCTGCGGGGAGCTTCATTATCTACCACATCCGCACTCTCTACAAGTGTCCATACCGCAAGATCAGTTATTTCAAAGTGCCCTACTGTTAAACTTTTTGAAATGGATTTGCCTAGAATGCTGGAAGAGTTTACTGGCAAAACCAGGTGAGACTCCTCCATCACTGGCCTTGAAGGGAACATGTAAAGAATGTGGGACTGGGAAGATTCTTCTCTGTTAGCCCAATGAGAAGGGTACTATGGAAATGGTGTTTCTCGGCGCAATCTTTGGTCGTACCTTCACGATCATGATGGAATTGGCAATAATGGTTGGCTATCTGAGTAGAATCTTAACCCGCTTGTCTTGAAACTGATCCCCTACCGACACAGGATGAAAAGGACTGGGCGTAAAAATGGATCTCATTTAGAGGGGGGAGAGATCGTAATCCGCCGAAAGGCTTCCGCTTACAGACCTGCCGGGACGCTGGCATTGGGATCGGCGAACACAGCTCGCCAGCGGTTCAGTCCCAGGACTCCTTCCCCGTAGGGTATCGTTGCTACCTGACTTCGATGTTCCGCGATGGCGGCCATCTTCTTGGCCACATAGCGGTCGATGTACTAAAGGCGGTCCCAGGTAGCGAAGGAGCCCCAGATTTCATACGCCCAGATGCCACTGCTTACCGCGATGCCGGCTTCACGCACGCTTTCCCTCGCCAGCTTGCCGACAAGACGATGGGCTGGATGTCGGTCACCCTCCTCATCCAACGATAGACTTCGGTAGGTCGGAGGCGAGCGAGTATCTCGATGAGTCTCCGTTTGACAGCCGTGGTATTGACCTCGCCCGCCGCGTCCGGTTCGCCATAAAAGATCACCTCTTTTACTCCCAAGACGCTGGCGGCACGGAGCGCCTCCTCTCTTCTTACTTCGATTATCCGCTGCTCAGTCAATGCAAATGGATTCGATGAACGTCCACCGTTCGTGACGGCAATGGACGTAATTACCGCCTTGGACTCCACCAGTTTGGCAACTGTCCCGCCCATGCCGATTTCCATGTCATCCGGATGAGCGCTGATGATGACGATGTTGTTGTGGCACATGGCCCAGGCCTATCCATTACACTTCGGAGGCAACCTGCTGTTCTGCGTGGTAGGAACTGCGGACGAGCGGACCTGATTCGACGTGGGTGAAGCCGAGAGCTCTCCCCTCTTCTTTTAGTATGGCAAACTCGCTGGGATCGTAGAAGCGCGTAACAGGCAGATGCTGTCTTGTGGGCTGGAGATATTGGCCGATAGTCATGACCTCGCAGCCGACGGAACGGAGGTCGCGCATGACTTCTCGGGCCTCGTCCATCGTTTCTCCCATTCCGAGGATCAACCCGGATTTGGTGCGCATGCCGAATTGCTTTGCCTTGCCGAGTAACTCGATCGATCGCTGATACTTTCCTTGTGGCCTGATTATCGGAAACAGCCGCCGGACAGTTTCAATGTTGTGATTCAGGATCTCCGGCTTCTCGGCACACACCATCGCAAGAGCGTCCTCATTCCCTTCAAAATCTGGAATCAGCACTTCGATCGTGCAGTCGGAGCAGAGCTGTCTAATCTGACGGATTGTTTCGGCAAAGATCGCGGCGCCTCCATCTTCCAATTCATCCCGATTTACCGATGTGATTACGGCATGTCTCAAACCTAAGGCGTGAACCGCTTCTCCGACGCGACGCGGCTCTTCACGATCGATCACGTGAGGTCGGCCCGTCTCAACCGAGCAGTAGTGGCAGCGCCTCGTGCAGATGTCGCCTAGGATGAGAAACGTCGCGGTGCGTGAATTCCAACACTCCCACCGGTTCGGGCAGCGCGCTTCCTCGCAAATGGTATGAAGCTTGAGCCGGTCCACCGTCTGTTTGATGTCGAGGTAGTCCGGACCGGTTTTCGCTTGGACTTTGAACCAGGGCGGGAGGTGTCTGGAAGAACTGATGGCTGAAGGCTCATGGCTGATAGGCTTGGATGAGTCGGATGACGAGGACCGGAGCTGGCTTAGGGGTACAAAGCTCATAGAGTCTCCTTCGACGGGAATAGCTCCGAAGGATGTTCAAGGATACGTTTAAATTCTTTCAGGAAGCCGGCCCCCTGCAGACCATCTAGGGCCCTGTGGTCGCATGATAATGTCATCTTCATGCGCCGGCCTGCCTTGACCGTGCCGTCTTTGAGGACAGGAACATCGCGAATAGCGCCCACAGCGATGGAGGCTGCCTGCGGGGGGATGAGAATCGCAATGAAGTTTTCCACGTCGAACATTCCCAAGTTTGAGATTGAGAACGTGGCGTCGGTGTATTCCTGCGGAAGTAAGCGTTTGTTCCTGGCTCGGTCAATCAGCATCCGCGATTCGGCCGAGATATCGTCCAGCGACTTCGAGCCACAATTGCGAATGACCGGCGTGATCAAGCCGTCATCGATGCCGACGGCAATGCCGATATCAATGCGTGCATGCCTCCTGATAGCAGGGCCGGTGAATGACACATTGATGCCCGGATAGCGGGTGAGTGCGATCGCTGCGGCTTTGATCAGCAGGTCGGTGACGGAGGGATGCGTGGTTCGGTTCTGTTTGAACTGATCGCGGAACCGCTCTGCCTCCTCCATATCGATCTCGCTCGTCAGATAAAAATGTGGTACAGGCGATTTGCTCTGTGTCGTCGCTTTCACGATCGCTTTCCGCATCTGGCTCAGTGGTTGGTCTGTTTCGGCCTGCACCATCGTCGTAGGCGGCGCCTGAGCTTTCACGACATCTTCTTCCACAATTCGTCCGCCGGGACCGGTTCCAGTGATGGTGGAGAGATCGATTCCCCGGTCGGTAGCAAGCGCCTTCGCGCGGGGCGAGGCGATGAAACGAGTTCCCTGCGGACTCTCTGGTGAGGCAGGCGCTGGACCGGCAACAGGCGGCGCGCTTGTCCTTTTTCCGTCACCGACTGACGGCGCGGCTGTAATCGTATCGGTCAATGCCGACGTGATATCCTCATCCGCTCCGCCGATGACGCCGATCAATGTTCCAGACATCACGGTTGCACCTTCCTGCACTAGGATCTTGCGTAGGATGCCGGAGGCGAAGGCCTCAAGATCCATGATGGCCTTGTCGGTTTCAATTTCAGCGAGCGCCTCCCCTGCCTGCACCTGATCCCCTTCGCGTTTTTTCCACGCAAGGAGGACGCCCTCTTCCATCGTGTCGGTAAGTTTTGGCATGACGACGCGACTAGCCATGTGTATCCTCACTTTGCCGTTGGAAAGAACGAAACAATCGTTTCAGCCACCCGCCCTCCTGTTCCATACCACGCGCAGGGTCTGGATACTCAACCCAAGGCTCCTGAGATCCTAAGTAGATGCCCTGTCTGACACTGAGTTGGCTGCGAAGTTGCGAGTAACCTTGTCCGTGAAGCGTGCGAATTAATTCCTCCAACGCGGCCACTGGCGTGGCTTGTGAGTGGGTTATCATGCGCGTCGTTTCATATCGCAGAATGGCTTGATATCCTCCATCGGCTTGCTCAAACACGATCGGCCTGCTGAAGCCGCGTTCGCGTGCATCGAAGCCGGCCAATTGATATTTCTCCTGTATATGGTCTGACATGAGCAGATCCTGAAAGGATGCTGAAAAGTCGCTCGTCTCACCCGCCCGACCCCGGCGCGCCGAGACGCGCCTCTTCCCATGCTTCCTTCTCACCTCGAAAGCATCCTCAATGTAGCCCATCGGGCTAGAACTGCGCTAGCAGTTCGGGTGGGCGGGTGAGAAAGTTACACCTCCGGTGCTTCCATCGGCTGCGGCCTTGCTGGGCAACCTTTTTGAGCATCCTGTGAGAGCGGACTCCTCCAGAATATTCTTTCAGAGAGCTCGGAACACGGCTAAAAGATCGCTCAATGCGATCGTCTTGTTTCGCAAGATGGCGCGCTGCGCCTGCATCGGTTCCATCGCTGCAGATCGCTCATGGCCGCCTTTCAAGATCGCGGCTCCGAGGGCGAGTACGTCCTTGCATTCCTTTTCAACTTTGCTCTTGACCACGGGATTCACCGCCAGGATGTCCGCCATCGTTGCGCGCGTCATGGAGAGATGCGCGTGCAGCTCCTCGTCCGGGTATGCCTTTCTGGCTGCCTCATCGAGGCAGCGATCGAGGTACTGCGTCAGGAACACATAGAGCCGAACGAGCGTTTCCGTGATCTCGATATGGCCAGCAGCATAGGTTTGTGACGACATGGGTATACGTGCCTCCTTCCTTCGATTACTGTGTACCGCACACTGTTTTGACGGCTTCGATGACGCGCGGCTTGTCCGGGATAGCGGCGTCTTCCAACGGGCGACTATAGGGCATCGGCACATCTTCGCCGGTCACGCGCTGGATGGGGGAGTCCAGGTAGTCGAACGCCGCCGCGTACACACTTTCGGCAATCTGCGCGCCTAGTCCACAAAAACGCCAGCCCTCTTCGACAATCACAAGACGTCCGGTCTTTTTGACCGAAGCCACGATCGTTGGGAGGTCCAATGGTTTGAGGGTGCGGGGATCGATGACCTCGACCTCGATGCCCTCTCGACTCAATTGATCGGCTGCCTCCAGCGCCAGCAGAAGCATCTTCGAATAGGCAACGATTGTCGCATCGCGTCCGGCACGCTTCACCTCGGCGACACCGATGGGAACCGTGTACTCACCGTCTCCGACATCCCCTTTCGTTCCGTACAATAATTGCGCTTCAATGAAGATCACAGGGTTGTTGTCTCGGATCGCACTCTTCAGCAGGCCCTTCGCATCGTGCGGTGTGGCCGGCGCGATCACTTTCAATCCCGGCACGTGACAAAACCAGGCTTCCAGACTTTGCGAATGTTGCGCGCCCAACTGGTGCGCTGCGCTGCCCGGTCCACGAATCACCAGCGGCACCGACAGCTGGCCCCCCGACATGTAATGAATCTTTGCAGCGTTGTTGACGATCTGATCCAATGCCAGAATGCCGAAATTCATGGTCATGAGCTCGACAATGGGATGTAACCCCGCCATGGCGGCGCCAATTGCCAAGCCCGTGAAGCCGGCCTCCGTGATCGGAGTATCCACCACCCGTTGTGGGCCGAATTCTTCCACGAAACCCTTGCTGACCTTGAAGGCGCCCTGGTAGTAGCCCACTTCCTCGCCGATCAGAAAAATGCGCGAGTCGCGACGCATCTCCTCTCGCATGGCCTGGTTGAGCGCTTCCCGATAGGACAGCATCATGGATTATCTTACACCTACCGCATCACATCGGTGTGCAAAGCCGATGAGGTTGGGAACGGACTGTCATCCGCAAACTTCACGGCGGCCGACACGACTTCGCCGACTTCCCGCTCAAGCTGAACGAAATCGGCATCGATACCTATATTGCTACTCAGGATTGTCTGCTTCAGCAATAGAAGCGGGTCGCGTTTACGATGCTCATCCACTTCTTCTTTTTTCCGGTAATGTCCATGTGCCGGGTCGGACATTGAATGGCCCATGAACCGGTAGGTCAGGGCCTCAATGAAAAATGGTCCTTGCTGCCTGCGCACCTGCTCGACGACCTTGCGCATCACATCGCGCACGGCCAATACATCCATGCCATCCACGCGCTCAGCCTTGATGCCATAGGAGCGGGCCGTCTCTGCCACGTCCGCATAGAGTGCAATGGCTCTTTCAGCCGGCGTTCCCATACCGTACCGGTTGTTTTCGCAGACGAAGATCACAGGAAGCTTCCACAAGGCAGCCAAATTAAGCGCTTCGTGTGCCTGACCGCTCGGAATGGCCCCTTCACCGAAGAAGCAGAGGGTCACGAGGTCGAGCGCCTGATACTTGGTCGCGAATGCGAGGCCGGTGGCAAGGGGAATATGGCCTCCGACAATGGCGTAGCCGCCCATGAACCGGCGCGTGGCGTCCACCAGGTGCATGGAGCCCCCTTTGCCGTGGCACAGGCCCGTCGTTTTGCCGAACATCTCGGCCATCACGTGGCTGGGGTCGGAGCCACGTGCAAGACAATGTCCGTGGTCGCGGTACGCGCTGATCACGTAGTCATCCGGTCGAAGCGCGGCGATGGCCCCGACCGCGATGGCCTCTTCGCCGATGTAGAGGTGCAGAAATCCGGCAATTTTTGCGAGGGCGTACATCTCCGCAGCTTTTTCTTCGAACCGGCGGATCAGCAGCATTTGACGATAGAGGAATAGGATGTCGCTCTGGTCCATACTTGGCACTACCATTTATAAGAGCCTAGCAGGCTCCGGAAAAACGATTGTGGTTCACGAGAATCCCAATGGTCCGTAAGTGTGCAACAACAGAACAACACTACCGCAGGATGCTCAAAAAGGCCGTCCAGCGAGGCCACAGCCGATGAAAGCACCGGAGGCGTAGCCTCTGGGCTACGTTGAGCATGCTTTCGAGGGGAGAACGAAGCTGGCGGACTTTTTCAGCATCCTGCTAAATAAGCACCTTCACGCCCGTGCCGTCCACCATCACTTCATACCGTTCCACTTTCGCCGCGGGATTCGCCACGCAGGTGCCCGTGATGACATCCTATTGCCAGCCATATCAGGGACAGGTCACGACGGACCCTTCGAGTTCCCCTTCGCCGAGCGGGCCGCCCCGATGAATACAGGTGTTGTCCATCGCGTGGAAGGTGCCATCCACGTTGAAGACTGCGAAGGTTTTCCCGTTTACTTCTGCGACGATCCCGTGACCCGGTTTCACGTCGGTTGTGCCTGTCACCCGCACGCATGCTCCCATCGCCAATCCCGTCCTTTCTTCCGTCGGTTATGCTTTCGCAAACGGATTCTTGATTTTGCTCAGCAGGCTTTCGATCGGCGGAACTCCTTTTGCGGCGCCGGTGACTCCCGCGATAATTTTCTGTGCGATCTCCCGAAATGCCGACGATTGCGGAGACGCCGGATCGGCCACAACGATCGGGGTACCTGAGTCACCACCGTCGCGAATCGCTGGGTCGATGGGCACGCGACCGAGGAATGGGATCCCCAATTTTGCGGCGGCCCGCTCCCCTCCCCCGTGGGAAAATATTTCTGTCCGTTCACCGCAGTGGCCGCAGAGAAAGTAACTCATGTTCTCCACAATACCGAGGAGCGGCACATTCACCTTTTGGAACATCATCATGCCTTTGCGGACATCGTGCAAAGCGACTTCTTGTGGCGTCGTCACGGTGACGGCGCCGGTCAGCGGGACCAATTGGGTCAAGGTGAGCTGCGCGTCTCCGGTGCCGGGTGGCAGATCGATCAGCAAGTAATCCAGTTCGCCCCACAGCACGTCGCGAAAAAGTTGTTGAATGGCGGTATGAACCATCGGGCCTCGCCAGACTACAGCCGTATCTTCCGGGACGAAAAACCCCATGGAGATCAGTTTGACGCCGTGACTTTCGGCTGGAACGATCTTGCCATCCTGCTGTTCCGGAGGCTTGCTCACGCCCATCATCATGGGAATGTTCGGACCATAAATATCCGCATCGAGCAGGCCGACCTTGGCGCCGGTTAGGGCGAGGGCGACGGCGAGATTGACGGAAACCGTGGATTTTCCGACCCCGCCTTTCCCGCTGCTGACGGCGATGATATATTTCACGCCGGGTATGAGGTTGTCTTTCCCGTGACCAATCTGAGGTCCGGTGGGATGTTCATTAGCCATAGATCTCTCCTTCTCTCCATGCACAATCGAATAGGACTGGCTCTCTGACCAGCCACTCCATCATAAGCGGAAGACAGGGTGAAAGAAAATGGGTCTATTGCGCTCTCTATGATCGCGCAATAGGGGAATACATAGGGAAGATGCAATAGTTCGTCTTGAGAGTGGTTTCGTGAAGCGATTACCCGACCGTGGGATCGTTGCGGCGAAGATTACTCGCGAGCCCGATGAGCGAGAGAGTGTAAATGATCCATTTCGATGGGTCGAAATTGTACCACTGTGGTCCGTTGCGATAATCACGCGCATACGTGTGATGAAAATTGTGATACCCCTCGCCAAAACTGACGAAGGAGACCAGCCAACTATCGCGGCTGCTGTCTTTCTTGCTGTAGGGCTGTGCCCCCACCATGTGACAGAGTGAGTTGATCGTGAATGTGGAATTCAGCACCAT
>DATHTZ010000143.1:0-2929 GCA_035462675.1 Nitrospiraceae bacterium
GAGGCCATCAACAGACAATAGGACTGATGGCCGCTTCGACCGACGCGTCCTCGCAATTGGTGCAACTGCGCCAGTCCGAACCGCTCAGCATGCTCGATCATCATGACCGTGGCATTGGGCACATCGACTCCGACCTCCATCACCGTCGTCTATACCAGGACCTGAACCTCTCCCTTCTTATACGATGCCATAACCTGCTCTTTGTCTTCCGACTTCATCCGGCCATGTACAAGCCCGACGCGAAACTCGGCCAACTCCTCAGCTTGCAACTGCTCAGCACCTTGCATGGCCGCCCGCAGATCGGTCTTCTCCGATTCTTCGACAAGCGGATATACTACATAGGCTTGACGTCCGCTGCGCAGTTCATCCCGCAGAATCTGATAGGCCCTTCTGCGCTGGCCATCGCTGAGAAGAAACGTCCGGACCGGTTTTCGGCCTGGCGGCATCTGGTCGATCACCGAGACATCCAGATCCCCATACACCGTCATAGCCAGCGTGCGTGGAATTGGTGTCGCGGTCAGCACTAGGACATCGGGCTTATACCCCTTCTCGATGAGCGTCTTCCGTTGGAGGACGCCGAATCGATGTTGCTCATCGACCACTGCCAGTCCAAGTTTCGAGAAGGTGACGCCTTGCTGGATGATCGCATGGGTGCCGATCACGACCTGTGCGGTCCCGGACCCTACCTGCCCGCGAATGGTTTTACGCACTGCCGCACGTCCACCACCGCTCACCAGCACGACGGAAAGCCCGAGCGGTTCCAGCAGCCCTTTCATTGTTCGATAGTGCTGCTCGGCAAGAATTTCGGTCGGCGCCATGAGTGCCGCTTGGTAGCCAGATCCACAGGCCAAAACCATCGCCTGCGCCGCCACGATGGTTTTACCGGACCCGACGTCGCCCTGCACCAAACGGTTCATCGGTTTGTGCGACGTCATGTCGGACAGAATTTCACGGATCACCCGTTCTTGCGCCGCAGTCAGCTGAAAGGACAGCGCCCGATCCAGCTTACCGAGGAGCGGCGTCTTCGAATTGAACGACACCTGCTTCACCTCTTCCTTCATGATTCGCTGTCGCGAGGCCAACGCGAGCTGAAGGACAAACAGTTCTTCGAAGGCCAAGCGGCGATGCGCCGGGGTGCGGCCTCGATCGAGCTGTTCTCCATCCGTCCCTGCCCGAGGAAAATGCACATCCTGAATGGCTTGTTGAATGGGCAGTAATCGATAGCGGGCACGAAGTGGAACCGGTAATACCTCCTGCGCTTCTGCAGCATGTGCATCCAGCAAGCCTTTTATGAGCACACGCATTTGTCGCGAGGTCCATCCCTTGGTTTCGTGGTATATTGGAACAATACGCCCCACATGCAGCGGCGCTTCAGTTTCTGCACCCACCACTTCGTATTGCGCAACCTCCATCCTCATGGCCACCCACCCCTGCGCGCCGGCCACCATTCGCCCGGTCAGCATAATATTCTTCCCGACAGTGAAGAGTGATTCGAGGAACGGTTGGTTAAAGAACACCGCCTGGAGACGCCCAGTTGCATCTTCCACCACAATGTCGAGAATGGTAAGACGACGACTACGGGCGCGCTTCGCTTCGCTTCTGACGATTGTGCCGTAGATCGAAGCCTGCATACCCGGCACGAGTTGCCCGATCGGGGTCATGACCGAGCGATCTTCATAGCGCCAGGGCACCGTCCACAGTGCATCCTCAACTGTCTCGATCCCAAACCGTTGCAGCAGCAATGTGCGCTTCGGGCCGACTCCCTTCGCGAAACGAATGGGCTGCTCCCACCATGCTCGCGATGAAGCGTCATTCTTAGCCGGTTGACGCACCACAATAGGTTCCGGTTCCTGCCAAGCACGAGCCGGATCGCAAGCGGCCTTGCGCAAGACTCCAAGAATGACCATGGCTTCCTGCAGTCGACGCTGCAGACTCTCTGCCGGAAGCCGCTGTTGGTCTTCAAGAAACAGCTCACGTAGCTGGAGCAATGCCGCTTCAATCGACCGTGGATAGACGCGATCGGACAAGGCCTGTATCACCTGTGAGGAGACAAAATGATTCAAATTCCTCACGATGGGTAGATGTGCGAAGGCATCGCGTGTCGCGAATTCGATCGGACGCGCGACACGGTTCAGCCATTGCTGAAACTGTTCAGGGGAGTTGGGCTCGGAAGAGCGCCGTATCACAGTGGCGGATCGTATCATAGCCTCTCCCTCTCCTCAACGAACAGGATGATGAAAAAGTCCACCGCCACAACCCTGATGCGTGAAATGCGAGACCTTGAAGAAAAGCCCGGCGTAACCAGAATGGATTCCTACTTCGTCTCGCTCGTCGCACCTGTCTCGCACGGCTAGGTTTTCGCGCAGTTGTTGGGCCTGTAAATTTCCTAACAATCCTTTGTTGCACTTGCCTAGGGTGATACATTGAGTGTTATCCGAAAAGAGCCTCTATGTACCGTCGTAACATTTTTCACATTCTGTACCCTGTCGCCTGCCTCATTGGGCTGTTCGTCGTCTATCAAGCTTGGTTCAAACCGACCTACCTACCTCCGCCGCCACCAGGTCAGTACAATCCCGTTGCGGAAGATTCACAGGATGCGCCGCCAAAACTGCTTCACGATAACCCACCGGAACTTGAACCTAAACAGACTCGCCTGATCGATCCTAGCGTGGTCCCCAAGACAACTCATCACGAACTATTGGAGACGATCCGCGACGAGATTGAAAAAGGACACGTCAACACCGCGGAAACAAAACTGTCCGATCTACCGACAGCCATTACAGATGACAATATCACACGCCCCTCCGTGTCAGTCCTCTGGAATAATCTGGGCATTCAACAGGAAAAACATGGTGGGACCGCTGTCTCGATCAAGGCCTTCAAGAAAGCGGCGTCACTCGATGCGAAGAATCCCGTCGTCCAACTGAAC
>DATHTZ010000144.1:0-2870 GCA_035462675.1 Nitrospiraceae bacterium
AGCCGAAGGGAACTGGGCCCGATGCTCTCGGCAAACACGCTGCCTGATGCCGTCCCTCCCACAATCGTCTGCTGCTTCACGTCTGGCTTCAGGGTGTACAGATCTGTTTCTATTCCCAGCCAAGGACGCGACTCCAAGAAATAGCCCCCCTTTACACCCCCAAGGAGACCAGACTTGAGTGCGAGATCATTGATGTGGGCGTGCGTGACGCCGCCTCCCAGAGTTGGATCGGAGACGGTGGTATTCGAGAGCCCGCCCGGAGCCGCAATGCCTCCATACCCACCGACATACCACTCCGCCTGCGCCGTGGTTGCGAATAAGCAACCCAGCATTCCACTCGCCAGAAGGAATCTCATGGTTCCCGGGATTCGAGTGGGGGGACACAATGCGGTGCGCATGGCCGGATCTCATTCAGAAGTGAATCGTATCGTCCGCCAGAACACTTCGGCAACTAATGCGCGAATGGGAGCCTGGCTCAAGCTATGTGTCAGTATAGGGTGAAAATATTTTCCGACAAAACAAATGTGAAAATCGTGAATCCAGGCGAAGAGAAATAGCACCAAGCCGCCGACCAGATCCGTGCCTTTCTTCGGCAGGTGCTGGAACACGCTGGATATTCGGTCGTGGAGGCGCCCGATCGTCAGAAAGGACTCCGCCAATTCCGACAGAGTCCCACGGCGCTCGTGATCACGGACGTGCTCATGCCTGACGGGGATGGGCTGGAGGTCACCATGGCCTTGCGTCGTGAATCGCCCACCATAAAAATTATCGTCCTCACTGGTGGGTCAGATGTGGGTGACTTTCGTAAGGTAGCCACGCGCATCGGGCGATGAAGAAACCCGTGGCGATCACCAATGGACCTGGACGACAAGGGCGCGTTCGAATTGAGGCGCCTCGAGCGTGTCTTGAGTATCGGGAAAAGAGGTCAGTCTGAGCTCAAGAATCTCGTGCAGGAATCCGATGAGAGCATACAATGAGCGACGACCACCTTACACGCGACAGCATGTCTCTCGAAGAGGCGACAATCTTCCGCATGTGGGAGAGCGCGGCCTTGGCAGAATGGCGCCAAGGCTCTCCCTCCTCCGAGGTACTTCCTTCGGGTCTTTCGCCCTGCCTCTCCTGACGCTATGCTTGCTCGAGAGCGTTCACCTATGAAGCGAGAGGAGGCCAAGTCATGCAGTGCAACCGTTGTCAGGGCTTGATGGTGGAAGACCAGTTTTTCGATTTTGAGGGGACTCAAGGATTCATGTGGATGAAGGGCTGGAGATGTATGAACTGTGGTCATGCCGTGGACCCGGTGATAGAGGCCAACCACCGCTCGCATGAAGCGACCCTGCTCGTGCGACCGTGCGAGGAACTGGAGATTGAGCACGAGCACCGTTGGGCTGAACCCATCACTCGGGTTGCCGCATGACGGGAGAGTGAGGGACCCTCATACCCACGAAGGAATTCCGTCCTCACAGGGATTAACAGGAGCGTCTTTGACGATGGCGACCATTTTGGTCATCGATGACCAGGAGTCCATCCGTGCACTCCTTCGCGCCACGCTTGAAGGGGCAAGGCATAAGGTAACGGAGGCTCCCAACGGCCGTATCGGGCTTGCCCTGTACCGCTTCAGGCCCACGGACTTGGTCATCACCGACATTCTCATGCCCGAGATGAATGGGCTGGACATGCTCTTGGAACTCACGCGTGAATTCTTCCATGCCAAAGTGATCGCCATTTCAGGCGCAGGCGAAGAACAAAACGTCTTGGATGTTGCGAAACTCCTCGGGGCACGGCGAACCTTCTGGAAGCCTTTTAGCCTGCCGCGATTGCTGGACGCAGTGCGCTACGAACTGGCCCATTAGCTGCGTATAGGTCCTGCCGAGGCGTTTCCCTGGAAGAATTGCGATCGTCTGAGTGATGAGATTAACCGGGATACTGAAGCCCTTGCTCGTCGGCTATGTGCAGATGTGTCACGGAATCGGCCTCTTAAACCAACTGCCCACCCATCGTGCAACCCCTTGATTTTGTTTGATGCTGTTTGACGTTGTTTGCCCTATTAAAATCCCACAACGCCTTGATAATACTCGTTTCTGTTTCAGCCCTGAAAAGGCTGGTGTCGCTGTGGTAGTAAACATCACAAGTTATTAACAATAATTAAGGTGTTTTCCGTTATGCGTATTTTAAAAATCAACCTAGTCATTTTGCCAGTGCGAGTAAGTTCTGACGAGATTGATAAAAGCCTTGATGGGAGCGTTAATCGGCGCGTCTCGGTAGTTGCTTCCAGTTGCGTTGCGTGTGAGGAGTAACGGCGTAACAGTTATACTTTGGTTATACCAGCGAGGGGAGGGAGTATGTCTCCGCTGGCATAACCCTTTCTTTTTATGCTGCTTACCTTGGAATGGTGCCTCTACCCCCACCCAATACACTTATGCGGCCCCCTTGTTGCCAAGGGGCCACGATCAGGCTAAAGGTGATAGAGAGAAGTGGCCCCGGAAATTTGAACAAGCCGATCAGTGGAGGATCGGCTACCGTTGATGGCCCTGCTGGGCGATGAAAGGGAGCAGACGATGGCAACACGAACGAGACGGACGCATTCAGCGGTGTTTAAAGCCAAAGTGGCGCTGGCCGCGATGGGCGGCGACAAAACGCTGGCCGAACGGGCACAGCGGTTTGACGTGCATCCCAACCAGATTACGGAGTGGAAACGGCAACTCAGCGAGCGAGCGGCCGACATCGTTGGCGGTGGAACCGCTTCGGCGGAGCCGCCGATTGATCTGAAGGCCTGTAGATAGCAAGTTAAGTTGTCCGGTGTATGTAGCACAGGATCTGTCCGGTTCTTCTTTGCTCAGGTTTCAGCCGCGCGCCGAAATTATTTCGCGCAC
>DATHTZ010000145.1:0-12035 GCA_035462675.1 Nitrospiraceae bacterium
GTGGTCGCCCGATCCCAGGACCGTCCTCTTTCCCGACAAACTTCATATCTCGCGCAGCCTGAAGAGAAGCCTTCGCCCCGGAATATTCAAAGTCACGTTCGACACCTGCTTTAGGGACGTGATGCAACATTGCGCAGGACCAAGACCGCAATATCCAGACGGCGGCACATGGATCACGGCGGAGATGCTCGAAGCCTACCAGCGCTTACACGAACAAGGCTACGCGCATTCTGTTGAATCGTGGAAGGATGGGCAGTTGGTCGGCGGGCTGTACGGCGTGGCGCTGGGCGGAGCCTTTTTCGCAGAGTCGATGTTCACCAGTGTATCCGATGCGTCAAAAGTCGCGCTGGTCTCGCTCGTGCGACAGTTACAAGCCTGGGGATTCCGCATCATCGACTGCCAGCAATCCTCACCTCATGTGATGGCGCTCGGCGCAGAGGAGATTTCACGCCGGGAATTTCTTGATCACCTCAATGCGGCGCTAACACTTTCAGGACGACGCGGACACTGGCAGTTCGACATTCCATGAGTTTTAGAACCAGACTGGCAGGCGTTCGTAGTTGAATGCGCAATCACTCTTTG
Source organism: Nitrospiraceae bacterium (assembly GCA_035462675.1). Taxonomy (GTDB): domain Bacteria; phylum Nitrospirota; class Nitrospiria; order Nitrospirales; family Nitrospiraceae; genus Palsa-1315. Next base: position 583 of record DATHTZ010000145.1, read on the forward strand.
GCGCAGGCACAAGAAAGCCTTTCCGATTTACTCCTCGGAATAATAATCTGAGTCGATTCGTTTGACTTGGTAAGTTGCTGTTGTGGTTGTTCCCAATCCGTAATCGATCATCAATTCAGCAAGCATCCGTCCGTCAATCAGAATGACCTTGGGGTCGATTGTCTCAACATAGTTCTTAGCGTCATCGGAAAACTTGCCCGTGGTTATGAAAACACCTTTTTCGCTCGTTTGCCATGAAGTGCTCCGACAAACTTTTGGACTTCAGGTCTACCGACTGTGCCTTCCCAGCGTTTCGCTTGCAGGTAAACCAAATCAAGTCCGAGCCGATCTTCCTTGATAATGCCATCAATTCCCTCATCCCCAGTGCCACCAATAGATTTTCCTGCATCAATTCGTGATCCCCCATACCCCATTGCGACCATGAGATCAACGACAAGCCGTTCAAAGAACTGAGGCGAATTGTTTGCAACACGTTGCACGATCTGGCCGGCAAGATCTCCTCTTATACTCTCATAAGATTTCTGAAGGGTTTCCTCTGGCGTCTCCTTCGTTGGCTCCTGCTCTTCTTCCTTGGGCGATTTGGCTTTGTGGAACTCAAGAAACTCTGGATACTGATTGAGGATTTTTATGTCGATTCGCTTGTGACCCGCCTTGTGAAGGTCCATGCCCCGTTGAGTAATGCGAAACATACTACGCCGTGGGGACTCCAAGACTTTCGCTTGGATAAAATAGCTCTTAGCCCAGGCAACTCGATTTTCAAACTTCGTCTGAATCCCGCTTGGAAGAGGTTCTTTCAAATCCGCTTCTGACAACGCCATAGCCTTGGCGATCACTGATCGCGCCTCCCGGATTGAGTGTTCCTTCCCATCTGCGGCAAGATCAAGCAAGGGCTTGAAGAAGCTTTGAAAATCTGGAACAGCCATTGGGTGATTCCTTTCCAAAGATCGAGAAGAAATTTCGGACCAAGCAACGTTCTGGTAGGTGCTGTGTCAACTCACGGGTTACTTAGAATAGACCCAGCCGCCCCGTAGCCTGGACAGCGGGCGACCCTACTTGGCTTTCGGTCTGCGCGGCTGTAATTGTTTCAAGAAGCCATAAATCCAGCCGTTCGGCTTCGACACTCCCATATCATCAAGGAATTGATTCAGCCTCTTGCTTGTATACTTTCTACAACCGCGGCTCCCATGCCTTGTATCACTAGCATCGGTCATCAGGCTACGTAACTTCTTGCTTTCTAGATTACTGATAGTGTCCTGACCCAGGAGTTCGATGATGTGAGGACGAGAAGCCAATCTAACTTCAGACATTCCTCCGGACCCTGTACCTGCAAGAATCCTATAGATATTGTTTATAGATAAATCAAACGGAACAAAACTAAATCGTTTCTGGATAGCTTCGTCGAGTTTCTCCTTTACGATATCCCATACCTTTGCATTGAATTCTGCTTCGACCGCCTGCCCGAAGTACTTGGGAACGTTCGCACCACTCTCAATCTGTAGAGTCGGACACCGGCTATACAGAACAGCTTCTATCAGGTATTCCATCGCTTCAGCAGAAAGTACCTTTACAACCGGTCCGAAATTTAGAATGAGCCATTCAGTTGCTGCTTGCCTCTCTTCCTTGAACAAAACTCCCAATTTCAAACGGCTATTCTCAAGCCTTTCATTTTCTAGATCGTTCTCAAGTTCGTGAACATAGGCAAGAAGAATGTTCCGATTGCCTACATCATCTTCTGTCCCTGTGAAGCTTCCAGCGATTTCCGCAACATATCCTAATCCTGCTGTATAAAACTCATTGTCAACCTCTTTCTCCTCGTAGGCTTCTTTGACGTGTACAAAAAGTTCGCGCACTCGTTCGTATTCGCCAAGTTGGGTATAGACTTCCATTGCCTCTAGCAAGTAACTCTTTTCTATTTCGGAGTTGGCCCGGGCCTCTTGATGCAGATCCTCATAAACTGCTGCCGCGTGGTCTAGTACATCATGGTCTCGGTACCAAAGGGCAATGCCTTGCTTCTCAGCCCACCCGAAAATGACACCGTGTTCGGTCTCGAAATCGGGCCAGGCTGTTCGCCTTTGGTCCGGATTGAGTGATTTGGCTGTGAAGGATAGCTTCTCAAAGATGGGGTCAAATTCGGGTGGGAATGGGAGCTCAAACCCATCCTGACAACACCTTTCAAGTAGCCCTAGCAACTGCTTATCCCCTTTTGTGCTTGCGATCTCTTCTTCAGAGACAGGGCCAGCCACTAGGGGACGATTTCCTACCTCTTGTGAAGCCTCCCGAATTCCGCGTTTTGTTTCATCATCTTCCACACATGTCCTCCGCCCGGGTAAGTTCTTATCTCCAATTACAGGGCTCTGAGCTGTGCGGCATACTCAAGGACACATCATCGACTGCAGAATTGCTGATCGAACGTAAGAAGGATCGAGAACGAGAGCAGGCCAAGCAAAAAATGCTCGGTACACCTTTCTCTTAGTAGGGAGTGACCAGACTGGCCTCCTCTGCGCGCGGTTTTCTCACCCGCCCACCCACTGACAAATATTTTTCACCCGCCCTACCCTCCGATTGCTTCGCAATCTATTTCCCGTGACGTGCCAGTAGTCCTGGCGAGGGCCTTCCAGTTCGCTAAACCTTGCTTAAGGGAGTTGCCGGACTGTCCTTCACTGCGCGCATCGAACGATCATCGTCGATCTTCTAAATTGATCCTTCCCAGCTCGCTAGTTTTTTCTCCCTGGGAAGGGTACCCATGTTGGTCTACGTGCGGCCGTCGAACGAGGCCCTTCTCAGGGCGCGCGTTCCGGGAGCACAGGACCAACGTGGGTATCCTTCCTATCCTTCTGATCGTGCGCGTTCTGCGAGCAAGAATGGCACCTTGCCGCTCCTCACCTCTTTCCCATCTTAGCCAATTCCGCAAAGTAATGCGCGAAGGCCTTCATTCCACCGGAGGCTTGGCCCCAGTCGAAGTATTCGTTCGGCGCATGGTAGCCGTGCTCGGGCAGACTCAATCCCATAAACAGGATCGGCACCTTCCAGGCTTTCTGCATCGTGACTACTGCACCGATCGATCCACCTTCACGTATGAACGCCGGCTCTTTGCCGAATCCCGCCTTCGCCGCCCGCTTCACCGCTTCCACATAGGGTCCCTCAAACAATCCTTTGAACGGCTGAAGCATACCTTCCCGTTCGACTTTTATGTTCGGGTTCAGCTTCGCCACGTGGCGCTTGAGCAGCGCGAAGGCCTTCTCCGGAGTTTGATTCGGCACCAACCTCATACTCACTTTGAGTTCCCCATGGCCCGGCACGACTGTTTTCACCCCTGGCCCATGATAGCCGCCGGTCAGACCATGCACCTCGAACGTCGGCGAAGCCCAAATTCGGCGCATGATCTCTGAGGGATCGTTCGTGCGGAGCGTCTGAAACCCATAGGCCTGCTTGAAACTCTTGACCTGGAAACCTGACGCGAGAAAACTCTTGATCTCCGCCTTGGTCGGTTCGACCACATCCTGATAGAACCCGGGAATCTTGACCTTGCCGGTCTTGGCATCGACGCAGGCATGCGCCACTTCCATCAGTTCCGCGAGTGGATTACGCGCGGCGCCTCCGGTCACACCGGAATGGGCGTCCTTCGATCCCGTGCGTAGCGTGAGACGCGCGCCCAGCAGGCCGCGCAGACCATAGGGCATGGCGGGCTTCCCTTTGGCAAGCCAGATCGTGTCCGATACGACGACTGAGTCTGGTCGAGGAATCGCCGCTCGATTCTTCAGCCCAGCGGCAAAGTGAGGACTGCCGATTTCCTCTTCCAGTTCCCAGAGGAATCGAACATTGATCGGAACTCCCTGCTCGATGGCGTAGCGCGCGCCGAACAGGGCCGAGAGCGCGGGACCCTTGTCATCCGTTGCACCACGGCCATGATACATCCCGTTCTCGTTCCTGAACGCAAAGGGCGCCTGCGTCCATTCCGGTTCCTGCGCCGGTTGCACATCCATATGGTTGTAAATGGTAACGGTCTGATGATGGGTCCCGGTCATCCAGCCGCCGGACACGATCGGATAACCGCCGGTCTCCACGATCTGGGCTTCCGCTCCCAGATCTATGAGGACCTGCCGTGCGAAGTCTGCCATGCGCAGGATGTCGGGAGCCTTGGCCGGGTCCATGCTGATCGAGGGAATCTCCACCATCTGGCCAAGCAGATCTTCAAATCGAGGACGGTTCTCTATGACGTAATGTTCGAGGCGCGCGCGATCGATCATGGGTGATTCTCCTGGAATGGTGGGCGGATTATAACGAGTTCGTCGAAGAGGCGGAAGGGACTTCTGCGATGACCTTCTGTAAAATAGAGCCGTGATACTGAGCAGCACATCTGGTGCACGAACATTGGGGAGCCTCCTCGTCGCCCTCTGGCTTGCGTGGTCTGTGGTCGGCGCTTCCTGTGCTTCAGCCACGGAACCCATTACCATTCGCGAGATCGTCGATGAGCCGAAATCGTTTCATTTGAAACAGGTCAGTTTGCGGGGCACTGTTCGCAATGTGACACCACTCGATCCCTACAAGCTCCAAGCCGGCACGATGTGCTACGGCGCCTATTTGTTCTACCTGGAAGACGAGACAGCTTCGATCAACGTCGCCGTCTATGGACGCTGCGGGGTCCCAACCGTCAAAGATCCCGATATCGAAGACGGGCAACGGATTGAACTCACTGCCACGATCCAGTCGCCGAGTCACGGGGGCTACTATTTGAGTTTTCAAGGAGTGAAGGTGGCGAGAGAGCGGGAAGGCGTCATTCAGGCGGTGGCGGATCGAATCACCCCGCTCACCGAATAAGCAAACATGCAAACGATGACCGCTCAACTTATCATACCAACGGCAACAAGGATCGGCTGGATCGGCACCGGTGTGATGGGCTCGTCGATGTGCGGCCATCTGCTCACAGCCGGCTATCGCGTGACCGTCCATAGCCGCACGCGCTCAAAAGCTCAGCCGTTGCTCGATCGTGGCGGGCAATGGGCCGAGAGTCCGCGCGCCGTGGCGGCTCAATCCGATGTCCTCTTCACGATGGTCGGCTTTCCTCAGGAGGTTCGGCAGGTCTATTTCGGCGCCGATGGCGTCCTATCCGGCGCAGAGGCCGGAGCCATCCTCATCGACATGACAACGACGCAACCCTCATTGAGCCGTGACATTGCTGCGGCTGCTTCAGTGAAACATCTATCGGCCATCGATGCCCCTGTCTCTGGTGGCGACGTCGGGGCCAAAAATGCCGGGCTTTCAATCATGCTCGGCGGCGACACGACATCCGTTCAAGCCGTGATGCCGCTCTTCGAGCTATTGGGGAAAAAGATCGTGCATCAGGGAGGGCCCGGCGCTGGGCAACAGTCGAAACTCTGTAACCAGATTGTGATCGCCAGCACGATGGTCGGTGTCTGCGAGAGTTTGCTCTATGGCTACAAGGCGGGGCTCGATCTGAACCGGATGCTGGACTCCATCCGCGGCGGCGCAGCTGCCTGTTGGACCCTAGACAATCTGGCGCCGAAAATTCTCCAGCGCAACTTCGACCCAGGATTCTTTGTCGAGCATTTCATCAAAGACATGGGTATCGCATTGGAAGAGGCAAAACGCATGGGACTCATACTTCCCGGTCTTGCATTGGTGCACCAGCTCTACCAGGCCGTCCAAAAATTGGGGCATGGCCGGAGCGGAACCCACGCGCTGATGCTCGCGCTTGAAGATCTCTGCAAAGTACACGTGAGTGCGTCGATGTAAGAAGGCGTAAAAGATAAAGACGGTGGATCATTCGGTCCGGAGCCGATATCCAACTCCCAACTCCGTGACCAGATAGCGTGGATGCGCCGGGTTTTCCTCAAGCTTGTTTCTCAACTGGCGCATGTACACTCGCAGATAATGGCCTTCCTCTACGTGCAGCGGGCCCCATACCGCTTTCAGTAGCTGACGGTGAGTCATTACCCTGCCGGCATACCGGATCAGCGTCGTAAGCAGCTTGTATTCGATCGGCGTAAGGTGAATTTCCTTTGCCGACACAAACACCTGTCGTCGCCCAAGATCCACTTTTAAATCGCCGAGGGTAAACACCGGCTCGACCGGTTCTCCAGGCGGTCCGGCGATATGCCGAAGCGCAGCACGCATCCGCGCAAGCAGCTCATTGACTCCGAATGGTTTGGTGACATAATCGTCGGCGCCCAAGTCGAGTGCGGCAACCTTCGCCTGTTCTTGCTCGCGCGCCGACAGCACGATGATCGGAATGGTGGACCACTCGCGGACTTGCCGAATAACTTCCGTCCCATCAACATCGGGAAGACCCAAATCGAGCAGGATGATGTCTGGATTTCTCGCCTTCGCCTGAGCAAGCCCATCTGCTCCAGTGGTCGCCTCATAGAGGCGGTAGCCATGGGCGGGTAAGGAGGTCCGAAGAAATCGGCGGATCTCCGCTTCATCTTCGATGAGAAGGACGGTCGCCTCGTGAATGGCCATGATAGTTCAGGGTACTTCCATTTCTTCACACCACCGGATGGCGTTCGGGCTCTTCCGGCTCGATTGTCGGCTGAGCCTGCTCGATCGGAAGAGTGAACCGGAACAGGGCACCGCCACCGGAACGCTTTTCAACCCAGATCCGTCCGCCATGGGCCTCGATGATTCCACGGCAGATGGTCAAGCCAAGCCCCACACCCCCCTCACGGGCCGGACCGGCCCGATAGAACTTATCGAAGATGCGCTGTTCATCCCCGGGTGGAACCCCGAGCCCTCGATCGGCGATCCCAACAACCAACTCATGATCGGAGGCCGTTGCAGACAGCTCGATGGCCGTGGAAGGAGGGGAAAATTTCAGGGCATTCTCAAGCAGATTGACCAGGACTTGTTCCATCAATACACCATCTGAGAGCACGAGCGGCAGATCTGGAGGGAAATTGGTACGAACGTGATGTCCGTTCAACCGACTCTCCAAACGCGTCAATGCCGCTCCTACGATTTCTTCGAACGGGTGCCATTCTTTTTGTAATTGGACTGCGCCTGATTCTAACCTCGTCATGTCCAATAAATTTCGCACCAGCCGATCCAGCCGATGTGCCTCATTATAGATAGACTTCGCCAACTCATGACGCGCCGCGGGGCCAATCTGGTCTTTCTCTTCAAGGAGACCGCTGGCGGCACCGGTAATCGTTGCCAAGGGGGTCCGGAGGTCATGAGAAACGGAACTAAGGATGGCATTGCGCATCCGTTCTGTCTCCACCGAGACGTGCGCCTGCTGCGCTTCTTCCGCCAAGCGGGCACGTTCCAATGCAAGGGCTATCTGATTAGCCAGGATTTCAAGGAGATGCAGCTGCTCCGTATCCAGGAAACGCGTCGCGAGGGTTGGGCGAACCGCCAACACGCCGATAGGACCCTTTGATCCAACTAATGGCAGATACAAGGCGCTGGCGCCGGGCAATGTGTCGCTTCCCAGGCCTGCCCGCTCGCCATGATCGAAGACCCATTGCACCACTCCTGATTCTTTGGGATCCAATTCGAAGAACAGTTGCTCATCCAGTTGAAGGACCAGACGCTTCTTGAGATCCGCCACAAACACGGCGGCCTGGCTATCGAACACCTCTCGAACATGTTTCACAGCCAGTTGTGTGAGGGTGGCCAGCCCACGGTGGGTGGCCAGCTCACGGCTCAAGGCATAGAGGACCGCCGTACGCCGTTCCTGATGCCGAGCCAGATCCGCCTGTTGCTTGGTGCGGACGGCCAGTCCACTGATCGTCAGCGCAACGACCAACATGACGGCAAACGTCAGGAGATACTGAAAGTCCGATACGGCAAAGGTGAGATACGGAGGAACAAAGAAAAAGTCGAATGCGGCAACGCTTAGGACTGATGCGACGACCGACGGCCCTCGTCCATAACGGATGGCCACGAAAATCACTCCCATCAAGTACACCATGATGAGATTAGCGACGCTGAAATACGGGAACATCAACCATGCGAGGGCAGTCGAGAGCGCGACGCCCACTATGCCAAACCCGTAGGATGGCCATTCACTGGTCCGTTTCATCGCCTGACTCGCCAACGGACGGCTCTCACCGGCCTCGCCAGTGATCACATAAATGTCCGTCTCCCCGCTCTGTTGCACGAGATCAGCCACTACCGAACCGAACACCACCTCCTTCCATCGGGCCCGCACCGGCTTCCCAACGATGATCTTGGCCACGTTTCTCATGCGGGCATAGGTCAACAGTTCCTGCACAACATTGGCTCCGCTCAGTATCACCGTCTCGGCGCCAAGCATCTCAGCGAGCCGAAGCGTCTGGTTCGCCCGGTCGCGGTCGGCTTGAGGCATGCGCAGGTGCCTGGGAACCTGAACGTACACGGCGATCCATTTCGCATGGAGACCCGTCGCCATGGTTCTGGCAGCCCTCACCAACCGGGGCCCCCTGGGCTTCATGTTCACACAGACCATGATCGTTTCGGCGGTAGGCCACGTACGGACCACGGCATGGTCGCGGCGGTACACCTCCATCTGCTGGTCGACCCGCTCCGCCGTCCGACGCAAGGCCAGTTCCCGCAAAGCAATCAGATTTCCCTTGCGGAAGAAATTGTGGAGCGCCTGTTGCGCTTGCTCCGGCAGATAGACCTTCCCGTCTTTGAGACGTTGCAACAGGTCATCTGGAGGAAGGTCGATCAGCTCGACATCATCGGCCTGCTCGAGCACCGAGTCCGGCACTGTCTCATTCACCCGAACACTGGTGATCTGCGCCACCACATCGTTTAGACTCTCCATGTGTTGCACATTGACGGTCGTATAGACGTTGATACCCGCCTTCAAGAGTTCCATCACGTCTTGCCATCGCTTCGGGTGCCGAGAACCCGAGGCATTGGTATGGGCCAACTCATCCATCAGGATGAGCGGTGGGCGCCGGGCGAGCGCTGCATCAAGATCGAATTCCTGCAATGTCGTTCCGCGATGCTCGACCACGCGTGGCGGCAGAATCGTCAGCCCTTCCAGCAGTGCTTCTGTTTCCGCACGACCGTGCGTTTCGACCCACCCAATGACCACATCGACCCCGTCACTCCGTTGCTCGTGCGCAGCCTGCAACATCGCGTAGGTTTTCCCCACGCCCGCCGTGGCGCCGAAAAAGACCTTGAGCTTGCCGCGCGCCTGCTTGGTCTCTTCAGCCTGCACGCGCCTCAGTAATGTATCTGGATCGGGTCGCCGCTGTTCCATCAGATGTGTGCGATCGGTGACACGGATTTCATTCCAGATTGGAACGTTCCTATTAGTGTAAAAGAGATACCAGCATCGGTCAACGAGAGCTCTTGCCGTTTTATGACACCCTGAGCACAGTTGATCGTTGGTTTAGAGAATGATCGAGTAAGTGGATCTCTTTCACGTGATGGTCCAGCGCAAGACTTAACGTCAGTACATTGACTCGGACCATTGCCGGCCTGACAACAACCCCATTGAGGCAAATTCCGAATCATCTCGGGTTGAAAAAGAAGGGTGTCGGATGCTCCGTCGAACAATGCTCGTGCCGTATCAGCCATGCATCTGCTTGCTTTGTGAAAATGGCAGTACATTGACCTTGTGAAACTTGTTGGAGTACTCCACTCCTCCCTCCGCTCCTCCCGACTTTGTATTCATACTCATAGGTTGCCCATCCGGATCTCCCTGCGACGCTAGGCTTGATGTTCATGACCTTGGATAAAATACCGATGGGTTCGTCAGAGTTAATCCGCTCCAACACCTCTGCAAGATATTTTTGTTGGTCTTTGACCGTTTCCGATTTTCCGTCTTTGATTCCTGCATAATCTTGCGTGTAGAAACGGAGAATGGATTCGGCGTCTTTCGTTTTTGAAAACTGTGACTCCGCATTTGCAACATTGTTGAGGGTTGTGACGATGAGGTCTTCTTCTTGGGTGATCGCATTTCCCTCTGCGTGCTGTTGGGACGTAGAGGCATCGTCTTTGCCTGTGCACCCATGAATCAGAATCAGTGCGAATAGAAGGGCAAATGTTCTGACAGATAGGTTCATATAAGGCCCTCTTAGTCGCTTGCCCATGAAATCAATGTCCGTATTTTCTCATGATTTGGAGCAAGGTGTTTCTCCAAAAGCATTTCTTAGGGGTATAGTCCCCTCCTTGATCCCTTCCGCTCCACCCGAGCTTTCCCCTTTGTCATGATCCACAACAGAAGGGATGGGAACAAAATGACGAGCAGGAAGGAGGCGACAACTAAGCCCCATTCCATTGCGTGTATCCCCTCTGAGTTGATGGTGGGACAGCCGCTTACTTCACGGTATCCAGTGCAAGATTCAGCGTCAGCACATTCACACGGGGTTCTCCGAGAATCCCAAGCTGACGTCCTTCCGTATGCTGAGAGACAAGTTGGTGAACCACGGCTTCTTCCATCCCCCGGGCGCGCGCTACTCGTCTCACCTGGTATGCCGCAGACGCGGGACTGATATGAGGGTCGAGGCCGCTCCCTGAAGCGGTGACCAAATCCACCGGAAGGGGGAGAGGATTGTCGGGGTCGGCAGTCTTGAGCGCATCGATGCGAACCTGCACGGCTTTCATCAACGCGTCATTGGTCGGGCCCAGATTGGACCCGGACGAGGCAGTGGCGTTGTAGGGGAATGGTGCCGTGGCGGAAGGACGACCCCAAAAATACTTCGGCGCATCGAACGGCTGGCCAATCAACGATGATCCGACCGGCTTGCCGTCGATAAGGATCAGGCTCCCGTTGGCCTGCCGTGGAAAGAGCACCTGAGCAAGACCTGTGATCACGAGCGGGTACAGGAGCCCGGTGATCAGGGTCAAGGCGGCGAGTGATACCAAAGCCGGGCGAAGTTGGGTCCGCATGTATGCCTCCTCAGACTAAACGCAGAGCGACAAGCAACAAATCGATGAGCTTGATTCCCACGAATGGCACAATGATTCCTCCCAATCCGTAGACCAGGAGATGCCGGCTTAGCAGCCGCGCGGCGCCGATCGGTTGATACTTGATTCCTCTCAAGGCCAGTGGAATGAGCGCGATAATGACTAGCGCGTTGAATATCACGGCCGACAGCACGGCACTGGCCGGCGTGGCCAGCCCCATAATATTGAGCACGCTGAGCGCGGGATAGGTCGAGGCGAACGCCGCGGGAATAATCGCGAAATACTTCGCGACATCATTGGCGATGCTGAAGGTGGTCAAGGCTCCACGGGTCATCAAGAGTTGCTTGCCGATTTCCACGATCTCAATAAGCTTGGTCGGGTTGGAATCCAGATCGACCAGATTGCCGGCTTCCTTCGCAGCCTGTGTGCCGGTATTCATGGCCACCGCGACATCCGCCTGAGCAAGAGCCGGCGCGTCGTTCGTGCCATCCCCCGTCATCGCGACGAGCCGGCCACCGGCCTGCATCTCTCGAATCAGCTTGAGCTTGGCTTCCGGCGTGGCCTGCGCCAGGAAGTCGTCCACCCCGGCT
>DATHTZ010000146.1:0-2843 GCA_035462675.1 Nitrospiraceae bacterium
GGTTGCCATGCCGGTACTGAAACGACTCCAGAGTTACCTCGATGCCAACAAAATTCCCTATGAAGTGGTCAATCACCCCAAGGCCTATACTGCTCACGACGTGGCCCATACACTTGATGTGGCAGGCAAACTTGTCGCAAAAGTCGTGGTCGTCAAGGCCGATCAGTACTTCGTCATGACGGTGCTTCCCTCAACCTGGCGCGTGGATATGAAACGATTGCGGGATGTACTGGAAGTCCGCGATGTGCGACTGGCAACGGAAGCGGAGATCGCCAATCTGTTCCCCGATTGCCAAGTGGGAACGATGCCACCGTTCGGGAATCTCTACGGCGTCGATGTGTATGTCGATCAACTGCTGACGGAAGATGAGTCCATCGTGTTTGAAGCCGGGACCTATGTCGGCGCAATCAAGCTGCGGTACAAGGACTTTGCCGATCTCGTTCGCCCGAAGATCGCCGCGTTTCATCACGAGCCGTCGAAGATCGAGAGCTAGTGGACTGTAACGTTTAAAAAGGTAGTATGATGACGCCTATGGAGGGCGTGATGATACTGACCAAGAGCGAACACATGGAACTTCAGCGCCAAGCGAGAGTCAGAAACGGTCGAGCCGATTCCGCTCGGCACGCCCGTCTGATTCTGCTGCTGGCTGAGGGGCTCACGTGGGTCGAGATTCGCGCCAAGCTGGACTGCAGCGACAGTTACATCAATCGTTGGAACCAGCGCTTTGCCACGGATCGGCTGGCGGGGTTGTTCGCAAATCCTAATCCCCGTCTCGATCTGGGCTCTCGTCGCCATCGTCAAAAAACGTCTGCGTCGCGCGACATGTAGCGACAGATTGCTCCGATCACCCTGTTCAAGAAGAGGCCCTTATGAAAAGCGCTTCCGGGATACGACCCCCAAGCCAAACTGGAGCACAAGGACAACCGACCGAATCAATTCATGCTGTAACAAGACTCTACCGAGAAATTCTACTAATGGGTGATCCGGCAGACGTTCGATTCTCTAGGAAAGGTCGCCTGCTGTTCACGTTGGTCGTCGCGATGTTTCTGATCTACGCTGGACTGTTTATCTATCGAACCAGCTTTGTCATAGACGGCGAGAGATACTTCTCTTTGTTTGACGATGCGATGATCTCCATGCGATACGCAAAGAATCTCGCAGATGGATACGGGCTCGTGTGGAACCCAGGAGGCGAAAGAATAGAGGGCTATACGAATCCGTTTTGGGTTCTGTACATGTCAATCTTTCACCTCCTCCCGATCTCGCAATCGAAGACCAGTCTCTTTATTCAGATGACCGCGGCAGTACTCCTTGCAGTCAATTTATATTGTGTCCGCAAGATTGCGTTGTCAGTGTCGGATGGTTCTGAGTCGGTCTCGCTAGGAGCCGTGATCCTCACAGCGTGGTATTTACCGATTAATAATTGGAGTCTACAAGGGATGGAAGTCAGCGTATTAGTGTTGATCATGAGCCTGTGCTTGTGGCGAGCCATACAATGTATGAGTGAGAGGAGCTTTCGGATCTGGCCCTACCTCCTGCTCGGTGTCAGTACGTGTGTGCGACCGGATATGGTGGTTCCCCTTGGTGGCCTTATGCTTTTCCTGGCAGTAGCCGATCCAATCCATCGACGTCGGCACTTGGCTTGGGGTTCTGTGATGCTCGTCATCTTTTTTGCGGCTCAGACGGCATTCAGGCTGTGGTATTTCGGCGACATCCTTCCCAATACCTATTACTTGAAGCTGACAGGGTATCCATTCACATTGAGAATCAGTCAAGGAATATATGTGTTGGCTCAATTTATATGGAAGTTGAATGTATTGCTTTTTGTTCTCCCGTTCCTGCTCGCTGTTCGACGTGATCGGCGAACGGGGTTACTGCTGTGGACGCTGATCGTTCAAATGATGTATAGCGTGTATGTGGGAGGAGATGCGTGGGAGTACTGGGGCGGCAGCAATAGGTACATATGTATTGCAATGCCTGGATTCTTTATCCTGCTCTAGTACGCGCTCTTCCGCGTGAGTCAGCTCATCATCGGTGCGATGAATGCAGATCCTCCGCAGGCAGGTTTTGCGACAACGAACTGGAAGGGATCCATCTTCCCGTTGTTGATAGCCGTATCTCTCATCAGCGTCAACAGTATTTACGGTCTAGAGGCGTTGGCAGAAGTGCTGCTCATCAAGCCACCGCTGCACACCGGGAATAGGGAGGAAAATTCCGAGGAAGTGGAGCAGGCGCTTCTGCTTCGCAAGATGACCACCCCAGAAGCGAAAATCGTGGTGGTGAGGGCAGGCACCATTCCGTATTTCTCGGATCGGTATAGCATAGATTTACTGGGAAAAACCGACCGGTACATCGCCCATGAGAAGATGCGGACGTTCGAGTCTGGATGGCACAGGTTTATTGAGTTTAGGCCTGGTCACATGAAGTTCAATTATAGCTATTCGATTGGGCAACAACGGCCCGATGTCATTGCACAGCTCTGGCGGCATGGCCAGGAAGCACGGCCGTATTTGCAGAAAGACTATAGGGGCGTTCGACTCCAGGGCAAATGTCTATACTTGCGAGAGAACTCTGTCAATGTGTTATGGGAAAACGCGCCGACCGAGGTGTGTCACTAGCTGCCGTATCAATACCGTAGGCCGGCGTGACGAAGATAAGGAGCTATATGAAAGGTTTCGCCGTTCTGGTTCTTCTCTTTCCGGCTATCATATGACAGAGAAAGCCTCTTCCATCTTTCCTTTCCAAATTACATTCCCATTAACTGAGTTCGGTTATGAAACGCTATGAGTCGTGGGGGCGGTATCCTCGTGCAGGGACTGTGACAGCCGTTCCGATATATTGGC
>DATHTZ010000147.1:0-15567 GCA_035462675.1 Nitrospiraceae bacterium
CTTGCAAGATGGGGGATGGTCCACCTATGGGGGCAAATTCTACGGAATGACGGAAGGGAAGAAGAAGGCGGCCCAGTTGGGCACGCATAGTCGGCATCACTGCCGACTTTAGTGTTCCGTCGCATGGAGCAAATTTCTGGATGCATGGGTAACCTGAGCTATTCTCGAATCGAATCTAGACCTGCCACATTGCTAGCGGTGTGAACTACGCGAGCTACCAGGATTGGGGGTGCAGATTACAAGCTATCAACCGCCCCCGAACAGAACAACTCAGTCAGTCAAGATGCAATTCTCCTGAACCTGCGAAAGCGTCGTTGCAGGCAGAAATGTGGCCCAAGAGAGATGACGTTGCCATGTTGGTCATCATCTCTCTTGCGTACGACCCCATCGACACACGCCCCTCCCAACACTCACGGCAGAGCTAACGGTCCGCTATTCCGGGAGCGAGCATGAGACTGACGGGAAGCTTTTCCGCTAAGGTGTAGGGACTCGCCTTATTTTCCTTGACCCACCGCTTCTCAGCCACAGATTCAAAAGGCGGCGCAAGTTCTCCTTTAAGAGACCAAAGATCGAAAGGTGTCTCATCAATGGAAATCTCCCAATCATACCCCCTGTCCTTGACGTAGGGAGCAATGACCGCATCGAGTGTCCTGACCCACCATTCTCTGATGACGGGACCAGGTAGCGTCCTGGCAATTTGGTCGATTTTGAACCGGACAAATTTATTATGAGGTTCGCCACCGACAAAGCAGGAGTCCTTGGCTACCTCCTCAAAAATGAACACTACATAGAACTTAGGGATCGGGATGCTCGCATACACCTCCGTAACCTGCTTGGCCAGATTCTTTTTATCTTCGGCAGTGAACGCTCCGACAGGATGATAAACTTTCCATAACGGCATTTCTTGTTCCTCCTTATTGGTTGGGCATTTGCAATGTTGGACTTGCCTTGAACATGAAGACCCATGGTCTTGTCTATTTCCGAATAGACCATGTCGACTCTTTTGGGGCTAATGATCCATCAGTCAGTCCTCCTTTCTTATCAGAACGCCGAATTGTCTTGAGTCATGTCGCTTGCCTGGCAACGCGCAAGGCGACTTGAACAATCTTGCAATAAAATGACTTGAGCAGGGAGTGCCACAGGCGCATTCACATTGATAGAGCTTCAACCGATTACAAATCCTTCCTGGTCTGAATGCGCAACTCAGTCACTTGCATTTCGAAAGTTATAGTAGCCCAGTATCTTGCAAAATGCAAGTGTACGTATTATATTATTTGCTGTAACTCGGTCGTCCCAAATGGGTAAGATGACGGGCACTGTTGGGCGATCGTGAACAATGGGCAGCAAAATGAAATTTAAGCGATCATCTTGTCCGATCACGAATGTATTGGATACGCTAGGGGATAAATGGACGCTGTTGGTTATTCGCGATCTGGTCTTGGGCAAGAGACGTTATCAGGAGTTCACTTCCTCTCCGGAAAGAATCGCTTCAAACATCCTTGCGGATAGACTGAAAAAACTGGAGGCTACCGGCCTTGTTACCAGGCGGGCCTACCAACGGAACCCCGCGCGCTATGAATACCTTCTCACAGAGAAGGGCGAGGGCCTAAAGCCGGTATTGGAAGCGATCATCGTATGGGGGAAAACGCATTACCCAGGTACCAAGAGATTCCCTCGTGTCGCGCACGTTAAGGAACGGTAAACCTCCTAGGAGAGAAGAGTTAGGAGGGCTTGAGTGACCGTTTAGCTGCTGCGGGGACGGGGGCCAGCGGCAGTATCGCCGTAAAGGTCGAACCTTCTCCGACCTTGCTTTGAATCTCGATACGCCCATCGTGGGATTCGGCGATCCACACACAGATGGACAGGCCAAGGCCTGTGCCTTTCTTGGTATGGGCTCGAGCGTTATCGGTGCGATAGAACCGGTCAAAGATCCGAGACTGATCCTCTTGCTCAATCCCAATCCCGTGATCGGTTACAGAAACCCGTGCATGAATCTGTTCGATCGTCAGAGCGATGTCGACTGTGCCGCCTGGGCGAGAGTATTTGACCGCGTTATCGAGAAGATTCAGGAACAGTTCGCGCAAGCGGAGTTCATCTCCCAAGACCACTGCCGGCGCGGTGGCTCGTAACACAACCTGTACGTCCCGCTCCTGCCCTAACAGCGAAGCTTGCCGGTGGAGATCCTCGACAAGCGTGTCCAGTGGGACCGGCAGATGTTCCATCTTCACCTCGCCCATGTCGGCCCGAGATAGAAACAGCAACTCATCCACAATGCGCGTCATCCGGTCGATTTCTTCGAGATTGCTCTCCAGAACGATCTTGTAATCGTCGGTTTCGCGTGGACGCCGGAGCGCGAGTTCGGTTTCCCCTTTCATAACCGTCAAGGGTGTCCGCAGTTCGTGCGAGGCATCGCTGCTGAACTGACGGATCTGCCGAAAGGAGGTTTCAAGCCGATCGATCATGGCATTAAACGTGTTGGTGAGACGTCCGATTTCGTCGGCCGAGGCCGGAACAGTGAGGCGTTGTGTGAGATCGCCTCCGGCAATGCGTTGGGCAGCCAGCGTGATCGCATCGACCGGGCGAAGGGCTCGGCCGGCCATGAACCAGCCCCCGGCGAGCGACACGGCCAGCGCGATGGGCATACTGACCAGCAACACGAGCAAGAGGCGGTTCAACGTTTGCTCGACGGAGTCCATCGAGGTGCCGACTTGAATGATGTAGAGCAGGTTGCCTCGATAGATGATGGGAACCGAAATGAGGCGTAACGGCGGTTCTTTGGGGTATCTTGCAAATTCCAAAAGCATACGGCCCGAGTAGGCAACTTCTAATGCCTGGCGGCTCAGGGGCATCTCATGTTGTTTCATGTTCGGGGAACGAATGGTGATGGTGCCGGAGGGGCTGAAGATCTGGAAGAACTTATCGATGCGCGCCAGTTCGGGGAACTGGGACATGAGTTCGTCTTCGTCGATAAGAGGAAGGAACCCGCGCTCTTCCAGCGACCGAACGGCCGCCGCGGCGGTTTCCTCCAGCGATTCATCGACTGCATCGCGGAGGCTTCGAGCCGTAACCAGGTACAGGATAGTTGAAAAGATGATGAGGATGAGTGCGAGAGCGGTGCCGTACCAGAGCGTGAGCCGGACGCGAAGCGGCATCAGTCGACCTTCAGCATATATCCGCTTCCGCGAATCGTGTGAATCAGCTTCTTTGAGTGGCCCCGGTCGATCTTGTTGCGAAGATAATTCACGTAGACATCGATGACATTGGTGAATGTATCGAAGTCCTGATTCCACACATGTTCTGAAATCATAGGACGGGTCAATACGCGTCCTGTATGGCGCATCAGATATTCGAGCAGGGCATATTCCTTTAAGGTGAGGTCAATCCGCTGGCCGCCTCTGGTCACTTCTCGTGTGGCAGGGTTCAAGGCCAGATCGTCGATCTGGAGCACGCCGGGACTTTCGGTGGAGCCGCGACGAAGCAGGGCGCGAATGCGGGCAAGCAGTTCGTCGATGGCGAAAGGCTTGGTGAGATAATCGTCCGCTCCTGCGTCAAGGCCTTTGACGCGCTGATCCACCTGCGATTGTGCGGTCAGAATCAGAATGGGGGTGTGAATCCGTGCCTGGCGGACACCTTTGAGGATGTCCAATCCGGGCAATGACGGCAACATCAAGTCGACGATCAGTAAATCGTAGTTGGTGTTGAGAGCCATCCGAAGGCCATTCGCGCCGTCCTCACACAGGTCGACGGCGTAGCTCTCCTCAGCAAGCGCGCGCTTGATGAAGCAGCCGACCTTGGTTTCATCTTCGATGACGAGAATACGCATAGCAGTCTGCTGGAAAAGGCCCTCAGCTTCGTTCTCAGTCTCTCAGACTCTTCACGTACCCGCTCTCGTACGTTCGGGGGTCTTCGCTCCCTGCAGCTTCGCTAGAGGGCTTGTTGATCAGCCCGCAGGGTAGCACATACCAGCCTATCACTGAGATTGAAAAACTGGCAACTCTCTCACGAGGCAAAGAACTTGGCCGATGAGATCCGCGTTCTGATTATCGTTAGACTCTCGATCCTTGTGGAAAAATCCGTTCCTCATTCGGTACAGACGTGTCCAGGTTGCTTTTCTGAGAGAATCTATCTTGGCTTTACCGGGAAGTAGGCCCATGACTTCTTTTAGCTCTAAACAAGCCCCGATCTCAATCGCTTTTAACCTTCGCGCGATTTCTCTGAGTAGGATTTCAAGTCTGTAGTAAGCCATCAACCCAGCCAGGTCCGGATGAACATTTTCTAGGACCTGAGCCCGGTGAGAGGGTGATAGTTGGGACAACGCGCCTACTGGATTCGCGGCGCGCAAGCGAAGCATGAATGGGTTGTCCGGGGCAACTCACCCGTCCTTGGGTGGTCGTGCGCGTGGAAGTTGGGCGCCCTGGAATGTTGATCCCGTAGATGAACACGCAATGCAAATGGGTACATGCAGACATGTGGGGACTACTTCGGTTGGAATCGTGTAATGGCAACAGGAGCATACTGCAAGAACGGTCCGTCAGGTATTCGAGTCGCCAACGTATGCTTGAGCCACTGAGCATCGTCTCGCTTCGGGAAATCCGACCGGTAATGGGCCCCGCGGCTTTCCTGCCTGGCGATGGCGCTGACGACGATGGTCTCCGCGACATCGAGGAGGGACTGGAGCTCAAAGGCTTGCACGAGATCGCTATTAAATACCCGCCCTTTGTCCTGGACTACGACGGAGGCAGCGCGATGAGCCAGTGCAGTGAGTGCCGAGATCGCAGCTGACATGGATTCATGCGTCCGAACAAGGCCAAGGTTGAGACTCATCAACTGGCCGAGTTCTTCCCGAATCTGCCAGGCTCGAACCGATCCCTCCTGTGTCAGCAGGCGCTGGACGCGACGCTGTTCGGTTACGAGTTGGTCTGTCGCGAAGGTCCATGGCGTGACGGTTCGAACATACTCTCCGGCTCGAATTCCGGCGCGACGGCCAAACACTATTGTCTCAAGTAGTGAATTACCCCCGAGCCGATTGGCGCCGTGCACACTGACGCAGGCACATTCACCGGCCGCGTAGAGGCCGGCGATGCTGGTTTCGGCCCATTGGTTAGTTCTGACACCGCCCATCTGATAGTGCGCGCCGGGGCGGACAGGAATGGGCGTTTCGATGGGATCGAGCCCGGCAAACTCAATAGCGAGTTCTCTGATCTGAGGAAGCCGTTCGAGAATGCGTTGGCGGCCAAGGTGTCGCAAGTCCAGCAACACACACCCATCGACCCCGCGGCCTTCGAGGATTTCTTGCCCGATGGCCAATGAGACAGTAGAGCGGGTGGCCAGCTCCATCTGCTGTGGGGCATAGGTTTTCATAAACCGTTCGCCCAGCGTATTCAGGAGGTAGGCTCCTTCTCCGCGAGCCCCTTCGGTGATGAGGATACCCGTGCCCTTGAGTGTGGTGGGATGGAACTGGACAAATTCCATGTCCGCCAACGTGGCACCCGCGCGATACGCGAGCGACATGCCGTCACCGGTGTTAATCACGGCATTCGTACTCGTCAGGAAGACGCGCCCGCTGCCTCCCGTAGTCAAGATAACGGCTTTCGCCCCGATCGCGTGCAACCCTCCATGTATGAGGTCCCACGCCACAACTCCCCGGCAAGCGCCGTCTTCCATGATCAAGGCAGTGACATACCACTCTTCGTACACAACAATGCGCCGTTTGAGCAGCTGTTCGTAAATGGCGTGGAGGATGGCGTGCCCGGTACGGTCGGCAGCGTAACAGGTTCGGGGGA
This sequence comes from Nitrospiraceae bacterium, assembly GCA_035462675.1. Taxonomy (GTDB): domain Bacteria; phylum Nitrospirota; class Nitrospiria; order Nitrospirales; family Nitrospiraceae; genus Palsa-1315. The sequence continues at coordinate 5,784 of DATHTZ010000147.1, forward strand.
AACCGGCTCCGCCGAACGGACGTTGGGCAATCCGTCCCTGGTCATCGCGGCTGAAGATGACCCCCAGACGTTCTAAATCATGGATGTCGTCAGGGGCTTCACGGCACATCACCTCGATGGCATCCTGATCGCCGAGATAAAGCCCGCCCTTCGTCGTGTCGAACGCATGAGCTTCCCAGGAATCGTCCGCTCCCAAAGCCGCGTTGATGCCACCTTGTGCAGCCACAGAGTGGCTACGAACCGGGTGGACTTTGGATATCACGGCAACATCGAGATCTAACGGTGCGGCAACCGCCGCCCGCATCCCTGCCAAACCGGCTCCGATGATCAGAATGTCGTGTAGTTTCACAGCCTCTCAGAAATCTGTCCTTGTCTTGTATAATACCGCAGAGGGTTGGACATTCCCCTTGGAATGTCAGCACTCATACGTGACTCTCAGCCCGAAGGCAAGTCCATGAGCTATCGCACGACTCTTGGAGAACAGGTGACGAGCATGGTATTCTCCTGCTAGAAAATGAGTCAGCCGATGCACTGAGGCTCTCAACCGACCGGATATATCCAAAGGACAACACGAACGCCATGGCCACACCGGACTTTCTGAGCCCGACCGACACGTTTATCCATCGCCATGTTGGTCCCACCGACGTTGAGGCTCACGAGATGCTGGCCACGCTCGGCATGCAATCGCTTGAGGAGCTGAGCAAGGCCACGGTGCCAGCCGACATTCGTATGCGGAAGACGTTGGATCTCCCCCCTCACCGCGGTGAACAAGCCGTACTGGAAGAGATCCGCTCCATCGCCTCAAAAAACCTAGTGTACCGTTCATTGATCGGCATGGGCTATCACGACTGCCTGACGCCCGGCGTCATTCAGCGCAATATTTTTGAAAACCCGTCCTGGTACACCCAATACACGCCCTACCAAGCTGAGATCGCCCAGGGCCGCTTGGAAGCCCTCGTGAATTTTCAAACCTTGGTGACCGACCTCGCCGGCTTGCCCTTAGCCAATGCCTCACTCCTGGATGAAGCGACGGCGGCATCGGAAGCGATGGCCATGTGCCTCGCCATTTCCCGTTCGTCCGGCCACGAACGGACAGAGTTCTTTGCCTCGCAGGATTGTCATCCCCAGACCATTGCCGTGATGCAGACGCGGGCTGAACCGCTCGGCATGACGCTGCGCGCAGGAAGGACGGAAACCATCGACTTTTCCAATCCTCAGCTGGCCGGCATTCTGCTCCAGTATCCAGCCACCGACGGCTATGTCGGAGATTACAGTGCGCTGGTGGCACAGGCCCACGCGGCCGGAGTTCGGGTGGTGGTCGCCACCGATCTGCTGGCCTTGACCCTCTTGCGCCCACCAGGAGAATTCGGAGCTGACATTGCCGTGGGTTCCAGCCAGCGATTTGGCGTCCCTCTCGGATTTGGCGGCCCTCATGCCGCGTTTCTTGCGACCGCTGAGGCATTCAAGCGGCAGATGCCGGGACGCATCGTTGGAGTGTCCAAGGATGTCACGGGAAAGCTTGCCTATCGGCTTTCCCTGCAGACCCGCGAACAGCACATTAGGCGCGAGAAGGCGACAAGCAACATTTGTACGGCACAGGTACTCTTGGCCATCATGGCAAGTATGTATGCGGTCTACCATGGGCCGGAGGGTTTGCGGCGGATTGCCGAGCGCGTGCATGGCTTAGCTGTGTTGCTGGCAGCGGGATTGAGGCAGCTTGGGTTCGAGATCGCAACGGAAGCCTACTTCGATACGATTCGAGTGCGTCTGACGAAGATACAGGCCGAATCCATCCTAGCCCGGGCCAACGAAGCCGGTATCAACCTTCGCCGGCATGAGGACCACTCCATCGGGATTGCGCTGGATGAGGTGAGCACAGAAGACGAACTCCGCCGCCTGATGGAAATTTTTATCGGGCACGATCGGCTGCCGTTTCAGGTGAGGGACTTAAGCCATAGCGTCACCACAAGTTTCCCGGCGAACCTCACCCGTACCAGCAAGTACCTGACCCACGAGGTGTTCAATCGCTATCACTCAGAGCATGAGATGCTGCGGTATATCCACCGTCTCGGGGCGAAGGATCTGTCGCTCGTCCATTCGATGATCCCGTTGGGATCCTGCACCATGAAGCTGAACGCGACCTCCGAGATGCTGCCGGTCACCTGGCCGGAGTTCTCACGGCTTCATCCCTTTGCGCCGATTGAACAAACCAAAGGGTATCGGGAGTTGTTCCATCAGCTGGAGACTTGGCTGGCCGAGATCACCGGACTTTCCGCCGTGTCCTTGCAACCGAACGCAGGTTCTCAGGGCGAATACACGGGACTGATGGTGATCCGGGCATACCATCGGAGCCAGGGGGAAGGGCATCGGGATGTGTGCTTGATTCCCTTGTCCGCGCACGGTACGAATCCAGCCAGTGCAGCGATGGTGGGTATGACGGTTGTGACGGTCGCCTGCGATCGACAGGGCAACGTGGATTTAACAGATCTAGAAACCAAGGCCGCTCAGCACCGCAATCGGCTGTCAGCACTCATGTTGACCTACCCCTCAACGCACGGCGTCTTCGAGGCGGACGTGCGGCGCATTTGTCAGATCGTCCATACGCATGGCGGGCAAGTCTATATGGACGGCGCCAACTTGAATGCCCAGGTGGGACTCTGTCGGCCTGGAGACATCGGCGCGGATGTGTGCCATCTGAATCTCCACAAGACATTCTGTATCCCACATGGCGGCGGGGGGCCTGGAATGGGACCGGTCGTTGCGGCGCGGCATCTGGCGCCGTTTCTTCCCGGCCATCCTGTGACGCAACTGGGTGGACAAGACTCCATTGGGGCCGTATCGGCGGCACCATACGGCAGCCCCAGCATCGTGACGATCTCTTGGATGTATATCGCCCTCATGGGACACGACGGCTTAACCAAAGCGACGCAGATGGCGATCTTGAGCGCCAACTATATGGCCAAGCGGCTGGAGAAATACTATCCCGTCCTCTATACGGGAACGTCTGGGTTCGTCGCACACGAATTTATTCTCGATCTCCGTCAGTTCAAGGAGACTGCGGGAATTGAAGCGATGGATGTGGCGAAGCGATTGATGGATTACGGGTTTCATGCTCCGACAGTGTCGTTCCCGGTTGCCGGAACACTCATGATCGAACCGACGGAAAGCGAAACGAGGGACGAATTGGACCGGTTCTGCCAGGCGCTGATCTTGATTCATGCCGAGATACAAGACATCGTCGAGGGCCGCCAGCCGCGCACAAATAATCTGTTAAAGAATGCTCCTCACGCGGCACAGGTCGTGACGGCCAACGAGTGGAATCGACCTTACAGCCGCGAACAGGCTGCCTTCCCTGCCCTCTGGGTACGCGACCATAAATTCTGGCCCAGCGTGAGCCGCGTCGACGAAGCCTATGGAGATCGCCATCTGGTTTGCACGTGCCCACCAACGGACAGCTACTAGCTCGGCTGCTAAAAAGACTCTCAACGTCGTTCTCGTCTCGCAAACATCCTCAATGTACCCAAGAGGGTACACCTCCGGTGTTTGCTCCGCCTGCGGCCTAGTTGCGAGGCCTTTTTGAGCAGCCTCCGAAGAGAACACCCGGAAAGGTCCCTGACTTCGTTCTCAGTCGCCCCGCTCCCTGCGGCCTTGTCATAGAGCCTTTTTGAGCAGCCTCTCAAGAGAACGCTCCCCGATATCACCCCGCTTGCTCACCATTTGGTCATCGCAGTAGAGTGAGGAATACCCTCATACTCCTCTTCAGGGAAAGGACGCATTCATGGATGCGATCAACCGACGGAACTTTCTTGTTCGTAGCGGCCTGGCCATCGGTGCGGCGCTGCTGGCCGCCGAGGCTCCTGTTTCCACTGCCATCGCCGGCTCCCCGCCTCTGAAGCTTGACAGCTGGCAAGCCGTGCGTGAGCAGTTTCAACTCTCCCGCGACTTTATCCACCTAGCGGGATTCTTTCTCTCATCCCATCCTACTCCGGTCCGAGCAGCGATCGAACGGCACCGGCGCGGATTGGACGCCGATCCCATCGGCTACTGGTTCGAACAGGAAGAAAAGCAGGAGGCGGCAGTATTGCGGGCCGCGGCAGATTATCTTGCAGTTGATCCGACTGAGATCGCTCTCACTGATAGCACAACCATGGGACTGGGACTCTTATACGGCGGCCTTACTCTGCGTGAGGGTCAGAAAATCCTCTCAACATTGCACGATCATTATGCAACCGAAACGTCCTTGCGGCTTCTCGCAGAACGCACCGGGGCCACTGTACACCAAATCCCCCTCTATCGTTCCCTCAAAAATGTCTCGCGCCAAGAGTTACTCGACAATCTGATCAAGAACATCAAACCCAACACCCGTATTGTCGCGCTGACCTGGGTCCATTCGAGCACCGGCTTGAAACTTCCGATCCAAGAGATGGCACAGGCGATTCACAAACTGAATGAATCCCGTGCTGAACAGGATCGAGTGATCTTCTGCGTAGATGGAGTCCATGCGCTGGGCGTCGAAGATTTCCGCCTTTCCGACGTCGGGTGCGATTTCCTGGTCGCAGGGACGCACAAATGGATGTTCGGCCCACGAGGCACCGGCCTTGTGTGGGGGCAGAAACGGGCTTGGCCTGTGGCCAACCCCATCATTCCGACTTTCAATACTCAAGCCTACGATATCTGGATGAAGGTGAGTCCGCAAAAGGACCTACCGAGGTCCGTCTACATGACACCAGGTGGATTTCATTCCTTTGAGCACCGGTGGGCCCTTGATGAAGCCTTCACATTCCATCAGGCCATCGGTAAGGCGCGTGCGACCCAACGCATCTACGAGCTGAATCAGCAGCTGAAGCAGGGATTGGCGAGGATGCCGCATATCACGTTGCACACGCCGATTTCGCAGGACCTATCATCCGGCATCGTCTGTTTTAGCGTGAATGGGATGCAGCCAGGCCACGTGATCGAACGGCTTCGGAATAAGAGGATCATCGGAAGCGTCACACCTTACGCGACGCAGTATGCACGGTTGGCGCCAAGTCTCCTCACCTTGTCGGAGGACATTGAACAGACTCTCAGGGAGATACTGAAGCTGCAGGTCTGACAAAGTGCGTGCAAAGACTGATGGATAAATCGAGACGGAATACCGTCAACAGTTATTCTGAGCTACCCCAGATTCCGTAGACACCCCGAATGGGGACAGGGCTCTGGGTTTCGAACTGCTCGGTGTGGCGCGCAAGGACCGGCTGGTCTCTCTTGTTTATCTGGTCTGTCTCGTTTGTTTGGTTGAACCAGATAGACCAGATGAACCAGATCAACCCTATCCCGCTCCGCCGGACTACAGCGCCCCCTCGGGAATTTGATCCAGCTTATAGAAATCGATCGGGTCCGTTCGGCGCTGAGTTGTTTGAGTCGGTTCACTGCCTTTGGTAAAGAGCTCGACGGTACTCGCCTGTCCCTCTTGCTCGCCCTCAAGTAACCCCGTCGACGGATCGACCTTGACGAAGGTGACGCCTTCCGGAATGGAAAAGGCCACAACCGGTAGCGGCTTGAGGACTTCCTGCATGAAATTGATCCAAATAGGCAGCGCAGCATGTGCCCCCGATTCCGTCTCGCCGAGTGAGCGTCGATCGTCGAATCCGACATAGATGCCTGCGACCAAGTTCGGCGCACCGCCGATAAACCACGCATTGATAAACGCATCCGTCGTTCCGGTTTTCCCTGCAATCGGACGCCCGATCACTTTAGCCGCCTGACCGGTCCCCTTTTGAATCACGTCTTCCATCATGTTCGTGATCAAATAGGCCGTTTCTTTGGAGATGACAGGAATGGCTTGCGGTTCTGCCTGTTCAAGCACCTTTCCCGCGCTGTCCTTTACGGACAGGATGGCATAGGGTTCCGCACGGTTCCCCTGGTTGAGCAACACACCATAGACGGAGGTCAATTCCATCAGCCCGACAGAGGATGAGCCCAACCCCAGCGACAGATCTGCCGCCAGCGGACTGGTGACCCCGACCGTTTTCGCAAAATCGATGACGTTCTTGACGCCGACCTTATCCAGTAACCGAACCGTCGCGAGGTTGTGCGAGTGAGCCAGGGCATCTCGCAAACTCACCATGCCGTGGATTTTCCTTCCATAGTTCTCCGGCTTCCATGTTTTCTCATCCTGTTCCTGCTCGTAGACAACCGGCGCATCGAGGATCACCGAGGCAGGGCTCATCCCCTGATTGACAGCCGTCGCGTAAATGATCGGCTTGAAGGCGGACCCGGGCTGACGGTGGGCCTGTACGGCCCTATTGTACTCGCTACGACCGAAATCGTAGCCTCCGACCATGGCTCGAATGGCACCCTTACCTGGCTCCAGCGCAATCAACCCTCCCTCGATGAGGGGAGTCTGTTCCAGTTGCACATGGACCATGTCACGATCCAGCTTCTTCACCACCACCTCGATGACATCACCGGGCTTGAGTACCTGTTTGAGATTCAAGTTGACGACGACATCTTTTGCCAGATCCGGCCCCGTCAGACGGCGCTTTGCCCATGCCATATCGTCAAAGGCAAGTTTAGCCACCGTCGTGCCGACCTGCACCAGAAAATGATCCTTCGCCACTCTGGTGACGAACCCCTCACGATAGTCTCCCACCTTCACCGCCTGATCAGTCGCCGGTGCAACAGGAGGCGGGGGAGGCGCAGTCACATCGACCGTTTGGATTGGGCCCCGCCACCCTTGACGCTTATCCAATACGCGCAGGCCCGCCGCAAAGGCCACTTCAGCCGCCTTCTGCATTTCCATGTTCAATGTCGTATAGACCTTGAGCCCGCCCTTATACACCGTCTCTTCGCCATACTTCGCGACCAGCAACTGTCGGATATACTCCACAAAGTAGGGCGCAGCTTGTTCACCGCCAGGGCGGCGGAAATTGAGTATCTCTGCTGCAGCCTGTTCGCGTTCTGCCGCGGTGAGGAACTTCGCCTCTTCCATACGTGCCAGTACATGCTCTTGTCGCTTTTTTGCGCGGTCGTAGGCCTTAAAAGGTGAATAATGGTTCGGCGATTTCGGGAGGCCCGCCAGAAATGCTGATTCTCCAATCGTGAGAGCGGAGAGATCTTTCCCGAAATATGTTTGCGCCGCCGTCGCGACACCATAAGCGCCCTGTCCGAAGTAAATCTGATTCAAATACAGTTCGAGGATTTGCTCTTTCGTCAGGACCAATTCCATCTTGTACGCCAGGATGAGCTCGCGGACCTTGCGGTCGAAGGTGCGTTCTGACGAGAGGAACAGCGACCGCGCTAACTGCTGGGTAATGGTGCTCGCCCCTTCGACCTTGCCCCCCCGGCGCACATTCGTCCAGGCCGCACGGAGCATGCCGATGTAGTCGAGGCCGGGATGTTCGAAGAACCGGACATCCTCGACCGCGATGACCGCACGTCTCAACCGTTCGGGAATATCTGCCACCGGGGTCAGGGTGCGACGCTCAATAAAAAATTGACCGATGAGCTTCTGGTCACTCGAATACACCTGCGTCACCAGGCTTGGTTGGTAGGTCCCCAACTGGTCCAACGCGGGAAGGTCTTTTGAAAAGTGCCACAGCAACCCACCCGCTGTCAGCCCTCCCATCAAGGTTGCCGCCCCAAGGCCCAGGAGTAGGATCTGCCACCAACGCCATGGGCGACGAGGCGGTGGCGGGCGAAGCGGGTCTTGTAGCTGTACCGGTCGATCGATCATGGTACGTGGGGTTACCCTAGGAGCCTGTCAGACATTGACCTTTCTACTGCGGCGAACGATCCGCAACCATCTGCGTCGTTCTCGACCCGAAAAAATCCTCAATGGATTCCAGCGAATACATCTCCGGTTTTTCCGGGTCTGTGGCCTTGCATCTGGTCGCACCTCCCTGGCCTCGTCACGAAGGCAATGTCGGACAGGCTCCTCGAAGGCGGCTGACTTGCTGAGAAGGATACCAAGCTCACCATACCGTGGAGGCCCTCAAAACTCAAGAATCAAGCCGGTGTCGGCGCGCCACCCTCGTATCTTCCGCGGCCTTGCTTGTGCCGGACATCTTGCTTCAGGTATACTCCTTCACGACGCCTGGGTTTCTGGGCGTCTTTTTTTTGGAGCATGCAGCAATATCTATGGATCAGACAGCCACAACAGAATCTCCCGTGACTACCCAACTCGAGCCCAAAGAGCGCAGAAGCGATATTCGGAATATCGCGATCATCGCCCACGTTGACCATGGCAAGACCACGTTGGTCGACGCCGTGCTCCGACAGACCCATGTCCATCGCAAGATCGACGATATGGGCGAACGGATCATGGACTCGATGGACCAAGAACGTGAGCGCGGAATCACCATCCGGGCCAAGAACGCCAGCGTGATCTACAAGGGCGTGAAGATCAATATCGTCGATACGCCTGGCCACGCCGACTTCGGCGGGGAAGTCGAACGGACCCTGCGCATGGTGGACGGCGTCCTCATCTTGATCGACGCGAAAGAAGGCCCCATGCCGCAGACGACCTTCGTGTTGCGGAAGGCCTTAGCGCTCGGCCACAAGGCTATCGTCGTCATCAACAAAATCGACCGCCCTGACGCGGTCATCGATGATGTGGTGAACCGGACCTTCGACTTGTTTGTCCATCTCGGCGCCACGGACGAGCAGCTGGATTTCCCGATCGTCTACACCGCAGCAATCAAGGGCACGGCGACGCTCGACGTGAATAAACCGGGCACGGACATTACGCCGCTCCTCGATACCGTACTGGAAAAGATCCCGGCACCGGCCATCAACGCCGATGCGCCACTCCAGATCCTGGTCCTGTCCCTGATTCAGGACCTCTACAAAGGCAAGATGGGCGTGGGGAAGATTCAGTCCGGCTCGATCGCCCGCAGGCAGAACGTGGTCGTAATCGGAAAGGATGGCGCACAGTTCTCTGGGAAAGTGTCAGACCTCGCAGTCTACTCCGGCCTTGAACGGACGGATATGGAACGGGCAGAGGCAGGAGAAATCGTCGCGGTGGCCGGCCTGGACGAGGTGAGCATCGGTGATACGATTGCCGACGCAGAACATCCAGTCTCACTGACCCGAGTCACGGTCGACGAGCCGACCGTCCAAATGACCTTCTCTGTCAACAATAGCCCATTCGCCGGACGGGAAGGCAAGTACCTGACCTCGCGGCATTTGCGCGATCGACTCTTCAAAGAACTCGAAACCAACGTGTCGTTGCGCGCACAGGAAACGGACAGTGCGGATAAGTTCCTCGTCGCCGGTCGCGGCGAGCTGCATCTCGGCGTCTTGATCGAACAAATGCGCCGTGAAGGATACGAACTGCAAGTCTCGCAACCGGAAGTTATTGTCCACCGGGAGGGGGACAAAGTCCTCGAACCCTACGAAGAACTGACCATCCAGGTGCCTGAAACCTATCAAGGAACCGTGATTGAAGAACTCGGCAAACGCCGCGGTGAGTTGCGCCACATGCGACTGATCCATTCAGACGCCGGACCGAGCGAAATGCACCTGGAATACCATATTCCCACCCGAGGCATCATGGGGCTCAAAAATCTCTTGGTCGCCAAGACTCGGGGCACCATCATCATGCACCATGTCTTCGTCGCGTACGAACCGGTGGAGGAGCGCGACCTCGCGGTGTCGACACACGGGTCACTCGTCGCACACGAATACGGAACCAGCACCGGCTATGCCATCTTCATGACCCAAGAACGGGGTACCATGTTTATCGGCCCTGTCGTGGAGGTCTATCGCGGGATGGTCGTCGGCGAGAACAGCCGGGACGAAG
>DATHTZ010000148.1:0-8693 GCA_035462675.1 Nitrospiraceae bacterium
TAGGAGAAAGTGAGCCTGTAAATACTCGTTCGACGTGCTCTCTGTCTCTCAGGGGGCAGCGGGGATTGTCGAGTTCAATGTAACTAGGCGGTAGGGTATCTGGTTCTGTTGTGATGGGCCAGCTACAGTACGAGCCAAAAGAACATGGCCAAACAGCTGGACACGTCACCTAACCAGGATGACGCATCCGCAGATGTGCAACGGGAACGCCTTCGCTCGCAGGTGTCCCATGCGGCAGAGATTCTTCACGAACAAGGGCCGATCGGCACCTTCATCCATACCAATCCCTTTCATAGTCTGGAGCATCTTCATTTCGAGCAGGCTGTCGTTGAAGCCGAACGACTTACTGGTGGACACACGTACCTACCCAATGACGAATTCCGTCGACTCTATCGCACTGGCCGAATCACAGACCATGATGTAAAAGAAGCGCTGGTATCTCACCGGTTGCACAAAGACCCTGAGACGTTTGTGGTCGGAGACGACCGAATCATCGATTCGTACGATGTGCTTCGCCTCCATCTCCTCCACGGAATCGACCCACTCGACCCGGCTCACTTGTCCTGGCAAGTCCATCATGAGCAGGCCACGAAACGGTTCCGAGAGGATCTTCTCGATGCAACGCGGACGATCCTGTTAGAAAAAGCCAAGACAGACCTCCGCTTGAGCTTGGATCGTATCGGTCGAGAATGGACGCTCTCCGACTGGGTGCAGACTCAACTGAACTTGAATCTACCCGGCCATGTGCGGAAACGGCTCTGCCATGAACTGCGAGAGGGTCCGATTACCTCGCAGGGCTCGGGCGACGTTGAACGAAGATTCTCTTCGCTGGAGATTCCTCCCGACCGTCGTGAGGGTTATCGCCGGTGTATCGATCGACAACTCGACAACATCGGCATTTTTGCCACAGAGCATCGTGACACATTTCACGTTCATTGGCTGCAAGCCGAATATGAATGTCTCCGCCGGCTCGTTCCCCGCCATCTCGGTGTGACCGGAACCTTCTCCGGGCTCGCTTCTGGATGCGAGCACGATCTCGAGGCCTACGCTGTGACTCGTTTGTGGCACGTTGCGCTCGCGGCACGGGGACTGGACGACCCGTTGTCTCTCACGAATCCCGAGACCTTGACCGCTGAAAATTGCTCTGCTTCACGGCTTGATTCACTCCATCGTCGTATCGTTGCGGTCGAAAAGGACTGCGGGTTGGCGCTGCCACTCACCGGAACTACCCGCACCGCGATTGAAGAAGAGGTTCACTTCGTAGCTCGCCGCCGGGAGCGACGCCGCGCCATCTTGTTGGGTCTTTGCCGTATCTCAGGACCTGTGGATCCAAACCAGATGCCGCCCCTCACATTGACTGAGGAGGCAGAGGCGATGCTTCAAACGCCGCTCCCGAGTGGTATCCGCTACTCAACCGGCCTCATACGTCTCGCTGCTGAGCTTCGGTTCCGCAAGGGATTCGATTGGCAGATATGGGATGAAGTGCTCGCTCAGCCGCTGTTCCTCAGCGCCTCGCCGGTCACCTCGCCGGTCAATGACAGACCTTTGCGGGTCTTTCTGCGAGACGAACTGCGGGTTCGTCTCACAGAGGACATCCGGCAAGCTTTGCAAGAAAAGTTCTCCTTGCCACGGCTTGACCCGCATGCCGAAGATCGCCGCCGGTTGGTCCTTGATGGCCTTAAAGAAGAAGGGTTGACGTTTATCGCCTGGGAAGTGCTGCAGGACGATATCGATCACTGGGACGACTTGGATACCACGGGGAGCGTGGATCCGGTTGTCGAGGAACGACTCTGTCGAATCGTGTTGGATGGCCTCCGTGAGACGGAACTGACCAGACCGGCCTATGACGCGCTTCGGCAGTTGATTGAACTTTGTGATCGCACCTCTGCCTGCCTGCAGCTCCTAGCTGACCTCCGCCACATGGACCCGAGGCAACATCTTGTCAAACATGCCCGTGAGGATTTGGCGGCTACCATGAGCGCATTGGGCCACGACCTCACCCTGAGTGACTTCCTGCGCGAGTTGACTGAATTCGACATCGTCGATTGGGTGAACCGCTACATGATCAAGTGGTGCGGCGCGTTCCTTGACGAGGGTATCTCCGGTATTCCAATGCCTGGGAGAGAGCAGGGATTCTATCTCGCCTGGAAAAATCTGGCCGCTGGGGAGCTCTCTATGGTGTTAGGGGGAATCGACGGGTGGAACGCGGCAGTCCTCGCTTTACCAGATCGAGCCGACGATAGCCTGCTCCAGACTCTGAGCTCTTTGCAGATCGATGATCACCACCAGAGTGACTACGTGAGCCGCTGGCTTCTCCAGCTACCGGGGTGGGCGGGACTGATTAAGTGGCGCGAACACCATCCACAGCATCCACAGCAACAACGTCACCACATCGATCTGATCGAATACCTCGCGGTGCGTCTCTTCTGCGAATCGATGTTGATCAAGCAGCTATGCCATAACGTGTGGGGGCTCGACGGCACTGTTCAGAGCTTACATCACTTCCATCGCAAACATCCCTGTGAATTCTTCGTGCGGCGCGAGTTCCACCGGGGCGGTTTGCCGGACTCCCTCCAAACCTGCGCCCACAACCTGATTTCCTCGAACCTGCCATGTGATCAGGAAGAATGGGTCCGAATGGCCGAAATGGTCTGGATCTACCGTGATGCCACAGCGCCAGGTCGCGATTCGGTTCACACATTGTGTCGTAACGCCTGGCGGCTGTTTCATCTTGCCCAGCTCCTTGGTCTGTCCGCTGGAGAGATGCAAACTCTCAGCGTGAGCGACGTTGATCGACTCATTGCCACGCTCGAGGAGTTTCCATCTTCAGCACATGGTCCTGTCTGGCAACGGGCCTATGAAGGCCACTACCAGAAAGATCTCCTGAAGGGCCTCGATCAGAATATGCATCACGGTATTTTGCCGAGCGGTCGGTCTCGTGCGCAGATGGTGTTTTGCATCGACGAACGGGAGGAGAGCATTCGCCGGCACGTCGAATCGCGTGATCCAGCTTATGAAACATTCGGCACGGCAGGGTTTTTCGGTGTTGTCATGAACTACACCGGACTGCGCGACCATGGGAGTACGCCTCTTTGTCCCGTCGTGGTGACTCCGAGCATCCGTGTCCTCGAAGAGTCGAGAGAGGACCAAGGCGCACTATGGAGCCGTTCGTCACGCCGCGAGAAGTGGCTTGTGTTGGTGGAACGGCTGTTTTCCTTGCTAAAACATAATCTTGTTACCTCCTATATCCTCATCGACCTGACCGCGGCTATTATGGGAGTCGTCTTGCTGGGGAAGGTACTCCTGCCGAGACGTTTCGATCGCATTGTTGAGCGACTCCATCACTGGTTTGTCCCGCCGGTCCTGACCACGCTTACGATCGATGCGCTGAATGCCCCTGGCGAATCGCGGCCTCATACTCAGCAGCTCGGATTCATGTTGAACGAACAAATCGGTACCGTTGAGGGACAACTGCGAATCATCGGACTGACCAAGAATTTTGCCCGACTCGTCGTCTTCGTCGGTCATGGCTCAACGAGTCAGAACAACCCGCACGAATCCGCTCATGATTGCGGTGCCTGCGGCGGAAAACATGGCGGTCCCAACGCTCGCACCCTAGCCTCTATGGCCAATAAACCGGAGGTGCGGTTCGCATTGCGTGAGCGAGGCGTCGATATTCCTGGCGACACATATTTCATCGGCGCGCAACATAACACCGCCTCCGACCGCTTCACGTATTTTGAGACCGAACGGATTCCGACAACTCACCAGGTGGAATTTGAGCGCCTCGTTCGAGATGTGGATGATGCCCGCGCGCTCAATGCGCAGGAGCGGTGCAGACTTCTGCCGCTGGCCCCCAAGGGCGCATCGCCCGCGCACTCGCTTCGCCATATGGAACGGCGCTCTGTGGACTTCAGCCAGGTGCATCCGGAATGGGGCCATGCAACCAACGCGTCTGTCGTCGTGGGACGGCGCGCGCTGACGCAGGGGCACTTCATGGACCGCCGTACGTTCCTACAATCCTATGACCCTGATCAAGATACAGACGGGACAATTCTGGAACGTATTATGACCGCGGTCGGACCAGTCGTGGCCGGAATCGGGCTCGAATACTATTTTTCGCGTGTCGATAATCTTCGATACGGCAGCGGAACCAAAGTGCCGCATAATGTAACCGGACTCGTCGGCGTGATGGACGGCGCGCAAAGCGATCTTCGGACTGGCCTCCCCTTTCAGATGGTCTGGGTCCATGAGCCGATGCGACTGACCATTGTCGTGGAAGGACGACCGGCCATCGTCAGCTCGATTGTACAGAAACACCGCAATCTCCAAAAACTCTTCGACAATATGTGGCTTCATCTTATTGTCTTGGACATTCATGCAGGAAGGTTTACCCGGTATCTGCCAGATGGAAAGTGGTCAACCATCTCGACTGACCAGCCCGCAGTCCTCGCCTAGCCCTCGTTATTCATGAACGCTTCGGCTGCACTCGCGGATTCGCCGCCTCGACAAATCATCATGAATAATGCGGGCTAGAACATAGACGATGAGCCTCCTCTTCTTCTTGTGCCTTGTCTTCCACGGTCTGTTTGTCTAGAATGGGCTCTCTCGCAGGGTTTGCAGGCTGTTCAAACTAAGCCGTCTTTTTCTCTCGTAGTTCGTGAAGCAATTCCGGAATCTGTTGAATGTTCGGAATTCATCAGTTCGTCAGATATTTTCCATTTCACGTTTCATGGGTGCCGAGAACGATGTGAGGGCGAAGCTGGCGGGGTTTATTCAGTATTCGCAGGGGAGGGGTCGGTGAAGGGTCTACGGTTCGAACGCATCGGAAAAAATCGATACTACAATGTGGTGTTCCACATGGGGAGCAGCTACGTGCCGGTCAGCGATGAGACCGTGGAAGAGCTCAAGGCCCAGAGTCTACTCCCGGTCGAACGGTTTCTCGACCTCTTGATCGACCGTGTGGGGTACTCCTCCTACCTCAAAGAGCAAATCCGTACAGAGCTGAAATCCTCCGGCGATGCGGTGACACAGATCACGGTGCTACAAGGCGCCATCCGGGACCTCTAATCTGCTGCTGAAAATTCCGACATTCTCACCCTCCCAACCCCAGCGGCTACTTCACCCGCCCGCCCTGAGCCTGCCAAGACAGCCTTTTCGCCCAGGGACTCGCCGTTTCTCCAAGCTGGGTTCTCAGTCCCGTGCCTCCCTGCGATGTACCGCACATGGGAAAAGAGCTGTTCCGACAGCTCGGGGTTGGGTGGGTGAGAAGGCTACGCCTCGGTCGTCCCCCTTCTCGCGACTTTGCTGGCGGAAATTTTGAGCAGCCTTCGGAATCTCTGAAAAAGGCCCCAATCTTCGTTCGCGGTTCGGAAAATCCTCACCGGACTCCATTCGGGAAAAGAGCTGTCTCGACAGCTCGATGTAGGCAGGTGAAATCTGCCACATCTTCGCTATTTTCCCGTCCAAGGCTTTGTTAATCACCAGCCTGAAGGTTGACAGCACCTTTTGGTGGAGTATATAGTCCAAGGCGTTACTTAATTCCTACCGGAATACTCGTGTATGAAGGTATCGCTAAGAGCAACCTATGGAATCATGGCGGCTGTCGATCTAGCCATGCATCTTGGGACAGCGCCTGTTCAAGCGAAATCGATTGCGCGTCGGCAAGCCATTCCAGCTCGCTTTCTTGAGCAGGTCCTTCATGGCATGAAGAAGGCTGGTCTTGTGTCGAGCCTTCGAGGGGCTCAAGGGGGGTACATGCTTTCAAGAAAACCGTCCGAGGTATCGGTCGTCGAAATTCTTGAGGCACTCGATGGCCCGCTGTTACTCTCAAGTCGTGGAACTGAACGTGCGCAGGGGCGACGACTCAGCAAACCGGAGCTGTTACTCGGGAAGATTTGGGAACAGGTTCATCAAGCGGAGCGCCATGTACTTGAGGCCATAAGCGTGGAAGAATTAGCCGGACAGCAACGAGTGCTCGAGCAAGAGCGGTCGTTGATGTACCACATTTGAGGTCACCTATGAGTCGCACAACACTCGGTACGGTTTCAATAAAGACAGAGCCCATTCCTCCTGCCATTATGGAGGAGATCGAAACGTTCGAAGCCGAGGCCAGACGTATGGTTTCCGGCGACGTGTCGGGCGATCTGTTTAGGCCCTTTCGACTGCAGTACGGCATTTACGGTCAACGGCAGGCCGGTGTCCAGATGATCCGTATCAAGATCCCCTTCGGCGGGCTGACGGCGAATCAGCTGCGCCGAGTTGCAGAATTGACCGAGGAATATGCGACCGGCGTCGGGCATGTCACCACGCGCCAGGATATCCAGCTGCATTTTGTCGAATTACAGGATGTCCCGGCGATCATGCGCGGGCTGGCTGAAGTCGGCTTGACCACCAGGGAAGCTTGCGCCAACACGGTTCGTAATGTCACGGCTTGCCACCTTGCCGGGATCTGTCAGGGGGAAGTGTTCGACGTGACGCCCTATGCAAAAACCGTCGCGCTCCATCTCTTGCGGAATCCGCTCAACCAGAGCCTCCCTCGCAAATTTAAAATTGCCTTCTCCGGTTGCAAGCAGGACTGCGCACTCACACCGATTCACGACATCGGGCTTCTGGCTGCCAAGCGCGCGGATGGAGCCATCGGTTTTCGCATGGTCGCAGGTGGCGGCCTGGGTTCAGCCCCACGGATCGCGCAGGTTCTACGAGAATTCACCCCGATGGATGAACTCATACCCAGCGTGGAAGCCGTGATTCGAGTGTTCGACACCTTGGGCAACCGAAAAAACCGCACGAAGGCTCGAATGAAGTTTGTGATCGAGAAGCTGGGTTTCCAGGAGTTCAAACGTCGCTGGGAAGAGGCCTACGTGTCGATGGGGCATGCCCGTCCGACCCATGAGCCGATCAAGTTACTGTCGTACCCGGATGAACCCAGTCCTCTTATCATGCCGACATCGAATGGATCGAAGCGAGCGGACGTACAGACCAATGGATATGCCAATGGCGCACCGGCAGGGACGCCGTTTGAGATGTGGCGCCGCACCAATGTGGTGCGTCAGAAGCAAGAGGGCTATGTCGCCGCCGTGACCAAGTTATTCATGGGCGATCTCACGGCAGAGCGGATGCTGCTCATCGCCGATCTTGCGGATCGTTACTCCAATGGCAATATCCGGACGACGATCAATCAAAACATGATCATTCGATGGATACCGGAGTCGCGCATCGCCGACCTCTATGCCGACTTGGCCTCACAGGGGTTGGCCGATCCCGGCGCCGAACTCGTCGAGGATATTATTGCCTGTCCCGGCACCGATACATGCGGCCTGGGGATCACGTCTTCCAAGGGGCTTGCACGAGCGTTGGCAGAGGTATTTCCGGCCGGGCGGGTTCCCGAGGATCTGAAGGATGTGAGCGTCAAGATCAGCGGGTGCCACAACTCCTGTGCCCAGCACCATATCGCCACGATCGGATTGCACGGAGTGGGGAAGCGGATTGGCGAGCACGTCGCGCCTTTCTATGAATTGCATTTGGGCGGACGTGTCAACGGGACGGCGAAGATCGGACAGATGGTGGTCAAGTTGCCGGCCAAGAGCGTGTCGGCGGCGATCACGCACTTGATTGACGTATATCGGCGTGACCGCCTCTCCGGCGAAGGCCTGCCTGCCTTCATCGATCGTGTCGGCAAGGTCAAACTCAAGGATGAGTTGATCCCTTACACCATCGTTCCATCCTTTCAGGATGATCCGACCTTCTACTACGACTGGGAAGGCGAAGCGGAATTTATCTTGGAGGATCTGGGGCCCGGCGAGTGTGCGGGTGGTGCGCTTGAAATGATTGAGAATGGCATTCTCGAAGCTGATCAAGAGCTCTATCAGGCGAAACTGCTTGTCGATAACCATCAATATTCCGTTTCGGTGAACAAGTCGTATCGCGCGGTGTTGTCCGCTGCCAAGGCCTTGCTGGTGACGGAAGGACTTGAGCCTTCGACGGATGCAGAAACCTTCATTGAATTCGACAGCCGGATCGCACAAAAAGGCATCGTTCCAGCCATGTATCGGGGCTTGAGGAAGAGCGTCGGCGATTTAGGGCCCAAGGACACCACGGGCGAATCGGCCCGCGACAAGATGGCCTTTGCCAAGGGGTTCGTCGACGCCTGTCGTGCAGCCACAGAGCAGATGGGCAAGGATCTCAAATTGGCGCCGGTGGACAAGGTAGCGGTGGCCACGACCGAGGTACTGCCCGAGGCCAAGCCGGTTGTCGCTTCCGTAGCCGTGCCTGCTGCATCCAGTGCGCCGGTCTACGATTTACGCGGAGTTGCCTGTCCGCTGAATTATGTGAAGACCAAGCTGAAACTGGAGATGATGGATGCGGGCGACCGATTGGAGGTCTGGCTCGATGCGGGCGAACCGATCAAGAATGTGCCGATGAGTTTGAAAAACGACGGCCATCTGTTGTTGTTGCAGGAACCACTCGAAGCCGCCGCGGATCACTATCGGATTCTGGTCGAAAAAGTAGAGTGATGCGGCGAAGGGATGTTTCCTTGCTCGCGCAACGCGCGGCCTCAGAAGGCCCTCGTTGGACGCGCGCAATTGGAAATCATCCCTCTCGCCGCTTGAAGTGAGCGTGAAAGTAGAAAGAGCATAATGGCAAATCTCTCGTCGGAAGAATTGAAGGCTTGGGGCGAGTCGTTTGAGACG
>DATHTZ010000149.1:0-2932 GCA_035462675.1 Nitrospiraceae bacterium
GGTATCAGGGGCAGACTGGCACTAAACAACCTCCTGCACTCGGACGCACAAAGCTGCGCGCGCTGGTGAGCCGGGCGTTTTAATCATTTTTGAGCTCAACTCCACCTCACTCCAACTCATTCCAGCCTACTCCAGCCAAAGTGGACTTCCCCCGGTTGAGTGGACACCGCCGGTTGAGTGAGCGGCCCGCTGTTCGAACTCCACAGGGCTGAGGTAGCCCAACGTGGAATGACGGCGGGCCCGATTATAAAATCCCTCCACATATTCAAAGATCGCCGTGCGCGCGTGCTGCCGAGTCGAATTCCATCCCTCCGTTACGCGCAATTCCGTTTTCAGTGTCGCAAAGAAGCTTTCCACGACCGCATTATCCCAACAATTACCGGGACGGCTCATCGAGCATCGGATGCCGCGGATCATACAACCGACCTCATTTCCCGTGATCGGCATCAGTTCCTCGGGCCGAGCGAATCGATAGCGCGTGATTCTTATCGTTCACCTTGGCTTCAATACGATCACCCTGCTTAAAGGTTCCGATTTTCTCGGTAGTTTTGTCGATATGCATGCGCACTTCCTTACCGTCCTGCCCCTTGACGAAATAGTTATCCCCTTCGACGCGCAACACGTCGCCCTTGAGCATCTTCCCGTCTTTTGTCTGGTCACTCTTCATCTCATCGCTCATTTGTTTTTCACCAGCTTCCTGACCGCCTTGCCTACGATCAGATTGGTCCGCTTTCATGTCGTCTGTCGTCGGGACCGCATTAGCGGCCTGTACGGGATGGGACAGACCAAGGCACAGCAGGACTCCACACGATAGCACGCCGACGACTTTGGGAATCGATACCATGGGACCCTCCCGGGCTAAATGTAAAATATGCCTATCGGTAACGCTACGCTCTCCGGAGTCATGCTCTCTGAGCAAGTTTGACCCATCAGGATTCCAGAACAGAGCGATTCGAGACCAGATGGAGCACTACCAACACGATCCCGATCAAGAACAGGATCCAGGAAATCTGGACCGCCACTGCGGCCACCCCGGCCACATTCAGGGCTCCGGCAATAACTCCAACCACCAAGAACATCAGTGCGTAGTACAGCATATTGTGCTCCTTTCAATACGACGATTCGCAAGGATCACGGCATCGTCGATGGACCCGCAGTTCACACACCTCACACATTCCATGCTCCGGAGCTGCGTCTCGCGGAAGCTGCTGACGGAACCATCCCCATCCTCGATCACCAGGAACCCACCACATCGTGCGCACGCCATACATCCTCCTGTTCCGCTCTAGTTGAGAGCCGTGGACGCGGTTCACCTGTCAGGCGACGATTAGACGCCTCCTCTAAACCGTACAACCATGCTGGACCCTTAGCCGGATGGGAACTGACCCATATTGCTCAGTTTGAAAAATTGATAAGGCGGGCAATAGGACGCGTCCTCTGTGCGAAACGCAGAAGAAATAAGGGAAATGGTAGGACGATGAGGAGGGAAGTGTGGACAACACCTCGTTCGCCTATCTAGGCTAGTCAGCCCTGCATAGACGGCGGGATTTACATGGACCTAATTAGTGGGGTTTTTAGGATGTGGTCGCATGAGAATGAGGACAGGAATTTCGTGACAGCGTTCTCACCCGCTTAAATTGTAGACAGTTATTGAACTTCGGAAACGATCCATTTTGTAGATGCACTGCCCCACTAATTTGTGGACAGTTTGTCGTAGATTACTAACCCTCAATTCTGCAGACTTCCTCGATGGATATGGTCTCGCGTTTTGGAGCGGTCGTTGCTCATGGAAGGCTCTCCACTGGTTCCTGCACCAATCGCGCCACATAATGCTGGAGTCGTGCGTGAGTGTGTTCCTCAACCAGGATACCGTAGTGTGAATACAAGGAAGGCTAACGCGAGGCTAGTTTTTTCAGCTGCGCGTCATGCGAGATCTCGTCTTGAATTTGATGGACGGCTTCGGACAAGGCTCGATTGAGGCGGGCACCCGGAGGGACCTCCTTGGTAGGATTGAAGGTCTCCTTGAAGATGGATTGGCCGGTATAGGTACCAAGGACCTCGCCCGTAGATTTCAAGACGAATAGCGTGAGCTGAGCCTCCCCGCTGCTGACGTGCGTTTTCAATCGAAGCAGCTGCGCTATCATTCCGACGTAAGGGATGGAGTCTGGAATCTTGGCCCAGGTCTGAGGCCGATAGTGCTCATGCAAGGCAGTGATCCGCCCAGACAGAATGACATCGGGATTTTGGTCGAATCTGGTTATTCGTGAAAACACCCCTGCCGCATCGAGCTCTTTTAGGAGTTCGCTCTCGACTTGACGGGTGAGTTCACTGGGTTCGGCCCTGTCTGCCTTGGGCGCGTCGAGGCCGAAGGTCTCCTTTCCCGACAACAAGGCGTACGCCGGGTATAGATTATGGAACTCGGCTATCGCATCGATGGTCGACCCGGTCTTTTTGAGCGTGATGTCCGGGACATATTTCGGGCCCCCACATCCGGTGGTAAGGATGATCAATATGAACATACAAGGCAAAACAATTCGTTTCATTGATCAGTACCACTCAAAGATGTTTCACCATGATTGAACGTTTGTTGAGTTTCGTCCGTCGGTTCTTTGAGCATCAGAAATGAGACTGGGCCCGGGAATTGCCTCCTCGCAACCCAGAGGAATCGTGACTAACCCGTACGAAATATGAGCTGTTTCCAACTTATGGGCCACGAATTCCTCGCTATTGAGCCTGAGGTGTATTGTAGAGCCACCCATTTTTGAAAGTACTCTCGTGAACCCTAGCTTTGCTCAGCAGGCAGAAATATAGGCACCACTGGGATGGCTGAAGCACGAGCGGACCAGTGCGGGGCGGCGCGCCATCTCGGCGAGTTGCGCCGTCATGCGATCGACCAGATGTTCGCCCTTCTGCAACGGTCGGCGTGCGTTGC
>DATHTZ010000150.1:0-2099 GCA_035462675.1 Nitrospiraceae bacterium
CAATAGAGGGGTCTGTTCTGATCGTCCCACGAAATCCCCTTGGGGACCAGGCAAGTCTAACGGCTCAAAAACCTTCTTTAGATTTCATAGGTCACCAATAGATTTTGTTAGCCTTTCGGAGTAGGCTTTCGCGGGTTCAAAAACAAATGTTATTGGAGGTTATGGTTATGAGAAAAATAAAGTAAGGTGCGTGGCAAATCCGGATCGTTAACCAAACAATCCACTACTGTAGCCAAAGTCAGTTGATATTGATTTTGTACTCCCCTAATGTACTCCTCACCAAATTCAGGAGAGTCGGCGGGTCGTGGATATCAAGCATTGAGGTCGCGTGAGAAGCACAAGGTGGGGAGTCGATCGGTCATGGACATGAAGATGGAGGATCGGCGCGCTACGCCTCGCTTCCGGGTGCAATTCCGCACCACGGTGTCAGACCCCACCCAGCCCGAGGGAACAGGCCTCATGCTCGATCTCTCAAGGGGCGGGTGCCGACTGGAAAGCCTGCTCCTCATTTTGCCAGGCCTCTCGTTAGAACTGCACATCTATGTGCCCGGCTTGGAGTGGCCGCTGATGATTGATGGGGCTGATGTGCAGTGGGTCAGTGAGCAAACCGCCGGGCTGGCTTTTGTTCGAATCAGAGAGACTGAGCAGCAGCGACTCGACGAAGTGCTTACCACTCGGCTCGCCAGGAAGTCCGAGGACGGCAACGAAGAGCAGTTCGAAGCGGTGCCGTTTGAGTTCCAAGAACTTGAAAAGGTACTCTCGAAAGACCCTGAACTCGCCATCAGCAAGGGACTGTCGTGGTTCGCTCAAGACCGGGAGCAATTCCGGTTTCGAGGGGGGAGCTTGCTCAGCAGAGCGTTTCCCAACTGCACACCGGAGTTCGCTACCGCGCTCGCCAAGTTGGTAGAAGCTGGTGGCGATACGGAGGCAGATTTCTCCCTGGCGATTCTCCAGAACCATCCTGGTGAGACATCCACCTACGTGGTCTTGAAAGAGATTGTGTCGCGATTCCCAAACGACGCTCGCAAAATGGGCGGAGTCCTGATCAGCATCAACAGCACCGGCGTGGTCTCTGGTGAATTCGGGCTTGCGGACGCATGGCGGATCAAGAAGGAATCGCTGAGGCACTGGCTGACAGACGAACGGCGGGCGGTCAAAGCGTTCGCCGAGAAGCATATGGCAGAACTCGACCGAATGATCGCAGCAGAGTGGCGCCGTGTGGAGGCCGAACGGGAAATGCGAAACAGGAGCAATGACGAGAACGAGCCAGGTGCTTACAGGGCGAAACCCTTCTGATCGAGGAGCGGATTCAGGACCTAGAGAAGAAGGGGTTGCTGCCGAGGGGGAAGTAGGGGTCGAGGTCTCGACCCAAAGCCGGCGATCACCGCCTAATCCTTCCATCAAGCGGACAAGCCAAGGCAAGCCGGATGCCGCTTATGTCAAACGTTGGCTGACCTACGGACGCGGATAAAATTAAATTTTCCTCCTCTGTGATGACCTCCAGACGCAAACTAAATATAGACCGTGATGTAGTCCGCGATTGGTTGAGGCAGTTACAGGATCGAGGTGCGTCCCGGTCACGCTTTGGTGGAATCACTGAGGCAGATCTACGGAAGCGACTCATAGAGAATCCCCAGATCATTGGAAGGATTGGAAAAGAATTATCAGGAAAAGAAATCGACGCACAAAAGGAAGCGCCCCGAATTTTCCCATCAAGTGAACAATTGGTCCTTCAGTCTGACGTCGAGGCGATTTCAAAAAGATTGAACTTGAACATTCCCCGTAGCTCGCTACGGGGTTCGCCTCTGCTTCCGAGAAGTCTTCGAAACTGAGTTCTGTGATACCCCGCAGCTTGCTGCGGGGAGTTTCATTGGTGCTCTCTATCGCGTCTCTCGAAAAATTTGGGGTTGGGTCTTGTAATCCAATATCTCGCGAGAGATGGACTTTTCGAGGTGCCCGATCTCACGCTGTGCCACCTGGCGCAGTCGTCTGAAATCAAGTCGTGCGGCGAATGTATTTCCGTCATGGCGGTAGAGTGGTGACGGACGTGGCGTTTCCATGTATGATTGCCCTATGAGATCGAAATCCACATCCTCGAG
>DATHTZ010000151.1:0-5789 GCA_035462675.1 Nitrospiraceae bacterium
TCTCCTGTTCGAAACGAAGCCTCCCATCTGCCAACGCTTCTGCTACTTTCAACACAGGCCCATTACGGTCATAGCCCAAGATCTTAATCACCGCGTAGGCTTCGTTGACCAAAATCTGAGCGCCGATCTTGAGCTCGGCGGCCTGCACCCGTGGATCGACCGAGGCATAATACTCAGCACCCCCCACCAGAATTCGTGCGAGACCTTCACCCGGCACCTCAAGCAAGGTACCGACTCGATTGGCCGGCGCCGTAAGCTTCTGGATCACGTCGGCAACTTTCTTGAATTCAACCTCGCGTTGCCTCTGCGCGGCTTGCCCGAGAGTGACGACGTGGCGCAGCTTGTAAAGAGTCTTCTGCCGAGGGTCACTGTCGGGGAAAGAGGCGAGACATTGCTCTATAAGCTCAAGCGGATCAGATTCCGTACGCATCGACGGATTCGCAGCATCCTCCGTCTTCCCGTTGGGCGCTGGATCATGTGGCTGAGCGGGTCGGCGATCACTCATCGGTGGTCCTCCATGCGGAACAGATGGGTGATCCTACCATAGCAACCGAACGGATTGCCGATAAATTGACGGCTTGGAGGGTCACGGATACACGTTCGCGTCGGGTTCCTCGTAGGATCTCGACCGTAACCCGATCGTTGACTTTGTGCCGTTCCATCACACCCATCAGTTCATCCAGAGTCCCGACTGGCTTGCCGTCGACCGCCGTAATGATGTCGCCCAATTCTACCCGACCGGTGACGGTCTCACGCGCGCCCTTCAACCCAGCCTGCTCCGCCCCGCTGCCACGCGACACCTTGCCGATAATCAACCCCTTCACCCCCCAACGCTTGGCCATCGCATCGGGAATAAGTGAGACCCCGAGCCCCGGTCGGATGAGCTTGCCGTGCTTGATAAGCTCTGGGACAATTCGATTGACCGTGTCGACCGGTACGGCAAAGCCGATTCCGGCAAAGGCCCCGCTTGGGCTGACAATCTGAGTATTGACGCCGATCAATCGACCGGCGCTATCGAGCAGTGGCCCGCCGGAATTTCCCGGATTGATGGCCGCGTCGGTTTGAATGACCCCTTCGATCGTCCGATCCGATAGAGATTTGATCGTCCGCCCTAAGGCGCTCACCACGCCGGTCGTCAGCGTATGATCGAGGCCGAACGGATTCCCGATCGCCAAGACTTTCTGTCCGACGCGCAGATCGTGCGACGCTCCAACCGTGAGAGGAGAGAGCGCTTCCTCAGGCGCGCGAATCTGCAGCACTGCCACATCGTGATCGGGATCGGCGCCGATGAGCGTGGCCTTATGCTCTGTTCGATCGGCCAGCGAGACGGTGATCGAATTAGCCCCATACACGACATGAAAATTCGTGACGATGTGCCCCTGCTTGTTCCAGACGAATCCTGATCCGGACCCTTGCGGGGCCTCAAAGAGATTGAACGACCAGGGGTCTCGTTGAATCGCCGTATTCGCGATGAACACAACGGATTTCGTCGCCCGCTCGAACACGGCCATTGTGGCCCGCTCATCGGCGCCCAACTCAGTAGGCGAGGGCGTCACGACGCGCGGCTTCCCCTCAGGCCCATCGTAGGTTCCACCCAGCGGCTTGCCCCACTCCGCCGGTGATAAAGCAGGCCAAAGACTGATGAACAACAGTCCCGTCGAAACAACAATCCCCTTCATCGCAATCATTCACCTATGATTTGAATAATGATCTCCCTGGTCCGAGGTCTGGTATCGAAATCGACAAGCACAATCTGTTGCCACGCCCCTAGCAACATCGCCCCGTTCAGGAAGGGAATAGTGACCGAGGGCCCCTGCAACTGACCTCGCAAGTGACTGTGGCCGTTGTCCTCCCCAACATTCCTCGTATTGTGTTGCCAAGCTGGATCGGCGGGCACGGCCCGCTCCCAAAAAGCTTTGGTGTCGGCTCTGATGCCCGGTTCATCTTCGATGATCATCACCGATGCGGTGGTGTGCTTCACGAACACCGTGACAATCCCGGCCAACAACCCTGTGCCAGCCAGGGCGTCGGTGACGGACTTCGTCATATTTTCGATCTGTGTGTTCCCCAGCATGGGGAAACGCAACGACACCGTCTTCACCGCCATCTTACAACTCCATCGCTCGGAGCGCCCGTCGCTCCCCTCGCGTAAAGGCACAGCCACGAGCCTCTTCGAGCATGGCATCGAACTCGCCTTGCGCCGTCAATCGGCGTAATGTCCCCATCACCGCATTACTCAACACCCCTTCCTGCTGCAGCTTCTCCAAATAGGCAAAGGCATCGATCAACGTTTCTTTCTTCCGCACATAGTAGTCCCGTCCGCGACGCTGATTGCTGTAGGCTTCAAACTGTTCGCAGGCCACAAGAATCTCCGCCAACTGCCGGACCCAGGGTTTGGCCGACGCCAGCTTCTCCGGATAGTAATAATAGAGCATCACTTGCTGCATCCACGGAGCCCACGCCACCCCCATCTTCCTGATGGCCGGTCGAACCAAACGCAACCGACGGGCAAGCCGGCGCGAATAGCCAAGCCGCATCTCGACCTGCTCTTTGGCCCAAGGAGTCATCGCAATGCCGTCAGCTTCTAACGCGTTACGGTATTGTCGGAGAAAGGCTTCTGTTTCTCGTCCATAGATCGTCTCTGGATGTATGGCTCTCCATTCACGCGGTCTGGTCGGAATGCCGCGTTCCTTAGCCCAAGACCAAATTTTCCCGAAGAGTCGGCGATCGAGCCCCGCACGGCCCAAATCATGCAGCAAACAGGCGATCTGATACTGGTGGACGCGCTCGACCCCATGGCCCAATGCCGTGGCCACTACTGCGCACATGCGCGCAGTCCGCACCGCATGGGGTCGATCGTACCCGCGAATGACCCGGCCAGGACGAGCCGGATGTGGGTAATCGTAGAGACGCATCAACCGTGGTAGGAGTGCACGAGAAACCAGAAGCGGAGCACGTGTGTAGACAGTTCGTTTCATGAGTTGGAATGCACACAGCGAATGGGTTACGGCTACAGTATCGTTCGACGAAATGAGGTGTCAAGGCAAGCCCGTCCACCAACCCTCGATGAAAGTCCTAATCTCTGCTATGCTCGGGCCGAACGCTCGACAGAAACTGTTCTGGGTCAATCAGGAAACACGATGACACACACGCATCTACGCAAGATAGTCGTGGGCGTGATCCTCTACACCTGCACGCTGCTGGCCTCGATAACAGGATTTGCGGCATCCTCGCTGGATCAACTCACCGACCTAACCGTCAATGCCTCAGTCGTCGTCACGCTCAAAGGACGCGACAACTTCACGAGCGAATACCGCTACGAAGTCAGTGTCAGGAACCACTCCTCTGATTTGCTGATCGCCGACTCGCTGGTGATCGTCCTCGATAAGATTGCCAACCTCGCAGGTGCAGACCGAGAAGGGTTGACAGGCGAATCTTTCCTCAAACGGTTCGACATACTCGGGCAGGACGGCGAAACCGAAGATGGCAAACCATTTTTCCGCGTTCCAGTTGGTCCAACCCCGGACCTCGGTCCACTCGCCGACAGCCTCCCTGTCACTGTGCGTCTCAGGAACAAGGACTATGTCTCAGTCTTTACGCCTTCATTTAAAGTGCTGGGGCAAAAACGTCCGCCGCCTGAGCCGAAACAAACCCAGGCAGCAGCCCCGGTTCAGCCGGGAACCACTCCGACCTCGACCAGTCGCAATTCCGTCGACAAGCTGATTCAGTTGTTGATCAAAAAAGGCGTGGTGACAGAAGAAGAATGGCGCAAGGCCAACCAGCCATGAGCGACCCCACGTGCAAGGCCTGCCAGGG
The DNA here is from genome assembly GCA_035462675.1 of Nitrospiraceae bacterium. Lineage (GTDB taxonomy): Bacteria > Nitrospirota > Nitrospiria > Nitrospirales > Nitrospiraceae > Palsa-1315. The sequence goes on from DATHTZ010000151.1 coordinate 3,817, forward strand.
CAGCTGGCCGAGAAAAGACCACTTCATCGCTGACCTTGACCGCTCCAAGGCCTATCTGCACGACGATCAGTTTTTCCCAGGTTGGACCGTCGTCGTCTTCAAACGCCACGCGACGGAGTTGTTTCACCTAGCTCCCACGGAACGGATTCAGCTGATGGAAGAAGTGAACCTCGTCGCCAAGACCCTGGCCCAGGTGTATGACGCCAAGAAGATGAATTACGAACTCCTCGGCAACCAACTCCCCCACATCCATTGGCATGTGATCCCCAGACTGGCCGGCGACCCGGCTCCCCTCGAGCCAGTGTGGCGAGTGCAGCATGAGCCCGTGCGCCGATCTAGATCTGACATCCAGAACACGCTACAGCGCCTCCAGCAAGCCATTCAGCACGCCCGATGAATCACGAATCGCCGCTCCCCTCACCATGAACCGCACCCAGCCCACAGGCACCACTATCGGTGATATAATACAGCCCATCTCTGACAACAGATCCGGAGGGTCGCAGGTTTCCGATGCGTCGCCGATTGGTGCTTGTAACCCTCTTGTTCGGATCCTTCATCACTCAACTCCCCATCCATTCGCATTCGCCGTTCGCGCAAACGCTTGAGGACGCCACGCCTCTAGTAGTTGAGTCTCCATCTCCTGAGACTTCGCCTGCTCCATTGCCTATGGATGAGCATCGGCTCCCCGAACCCTTACCGCACGAGCACGCAGACGCCGTGATGGCATTGGGAGAGTTGCGCCGTGCAGTCCTTGCGTCGCCGGATAGTGCGGACGACCGGCTGAAGTTGGCACAAGGGCTCTACCGCATCGGCGATCTCGACGCAGCCATCGATGAATGCCGCGTGGCGCTTAAGCTCAAGCCGAACAATGTCAGATCCCATCTGCAACTCGGAGTCGCTCTGATCGCCAAACAAGATGGACATGCGGCTGCCATAGCCTTGAAGGAAGCCATCCTGCTCGATCCTACACTCACACACGCGTATTACAGCCTGGGCAGCATCCAGTACTCGCTGGGCCAGCTTACAGCCGCCATCCAATCCTATCGCCGAGCCTTGGATCTGCAACCGAACTTTCCCGACGCCCGCTATCGCCTTGCACTGGTCTTGAAGCTGACGAATCGACATCGGGAAGCCGTGCAATTGATGGAGGACGCCGCGATCGGCGGGGTTCCGCAGGCGCAGTACTTCATGGGGAACGCCTATCGCAACGGACAGGGCGTCGAAAAGAATCTGGCGCTGGCGATCCATTGGTGGGCCAAAGCCGTCGAGTTCGGCCAGCAGCGCGCGGCGGAATCCCTTTCACAGCTTCGCCGCCAAGCATTATCGCCCGACCAGTCTGACCGCCGGCGAAAAGATGCAATCGAGGCCTTCCGGCAGTATCGCGACGAACTCTGGTCAAGCTACCCGGATATCGCCAGAAATGATCCGGGCGAATCAGTAGGCATCGCCCTGCTCAAAGACAACCAAACCACCGACGGCGTCACGGCTCTGTTTGCCGAAGCCTTTGCGCTAAGCGAAGCCGCGCATGACGAACTGGCGCGCCTGTATGAAACCGGCCTCGATACCAGGCTCTCTCAGTTCGATGCACGCATCTTAACCTGTCTTGAAACCACCGCCGCCGATGGGTTCATCCCGTCAAAGAAAGCGCTGGCACGCATTTATGGTAAAGGTCTTGGTGTCGCACAAGATTGGCCGAAAGCCAAGGCGATGCTGAAGGGGCTACCCAAGCAAGAAACGAAAGCCTTCCTGGACGAGATTGCAGGGCGATAGCAGCATGCTGAAAAAGTCCGCCAGCGGCGTTCTCGCATCGCTCAGAGGCTCAACGTACGGCACAGAGTACGATTCGTCTCTTCGCTTGCTGCGGCCTTGCTGGACAGCCTTTTTACGCATCCTGTATGGCTGTTCGACGTCGTTTCAAACCTCAATATCCGTAATGGCGATAGGGGTGGCAGAATGAGTTTTTCCGCAGCCTG
>DATHTZ010000152.1:0-6175 GCA_035462675.1 Nitrospiraceae bacterium
GACACTGGGAGGCGCAAAATGGACGTCGGGTTTCACTCCATGCGATCGCCCAGTATGATCAGGGTGGGCTCGATACGAACGCCCTCAATCGTAAGGATGCCAAGTCCCCGAGGCAGTGTGAACCGTTTCGGGCCAGCCGAGCCGGGATTGAACAGGAGAGTCGATCCGTGCCAGTCCGTTTTTGGTTGGTGGGTATGGCCGAACACGCAGATGTCCGGTTGTTCGCGCTCAAGAAACGCTCGTCCGCCCTTCGTCAGCTTCCCGCCTTCGTACAGGATATGACGAATGGCGATGCGCCGACCAGCTAGATCGATGATGATTTCCGTCGGGAGGCCGCTTTTCTCGTACCCATCGACGTTGCCAGGCACGGCGGTGACCGGAGCGATCTGCCCCAGCTGTTCGATCACGGACTGATCGCCAATGTCTCCGGCGTGGAGAATGTGATCGACGCCTTTAAAGTGTCGTCGAATCGCCGGATCGAATAGGCTATGGGTATCGGCAATGACTCCGATGCGAATGGTTCTCTTCTTGTTCATGGGGCGGCGACCGGCTAAGATCCGAGTGAAGCCTGCACCTGCTTCCAGTCAAACGTAAACGGCTCCGGCAATTTCTTCGGCAAGGCAGCGAGCTCCGCTTTCAATCGTTCGGCTCGGGCGGCGCTCATCGGGTGCGTCGAGAGCCACTCCAGCCGACCTTGATCTTTTTCTGAGAGCCGTTCGAAAAACGTGATCATACCGGCGGGATCGATCTTCGCCCGCTGAAGTAACTGCAATCCCGTCAGATCGGCCTCAGCCTCCTGCTCCCTGCCGAACTTGAGAGTGAACAGTTCGACGCCAAGTTGCTTCATCATCCCAATGAGGCCCTGTTGATTCCCAAATACAATGGCCGCCACCGTCATCAGCCCCAGACTTTTCACGATTCGTTCAAGCCCATGCCGCTGCAGCACGTGGTTCAACTCATGGCTCAGCACGCCCGCTACCTCTTCCCCACTTTCTGCTTTTTTCATGAGCCCGGTGAATACCACCACGTACCCACCAGGTAACGCGAAGGCATTGACGATGTCACTCTTCACCACGGTTACTTCAAATTTGTAGGGATTGTCCGGAATCTGCGCCGTCATTCGTTGGGTCATCTCTCCCAACGCTGTGACCGCTGGTCCCTCTTTCATGACCTCCTGATGGCTGAGAAAATCCCGATAGGCCGATTCGCCCAGCTTTTGTTCCCACTCCACCGGAATCCTGCTCACGGCAATCTCAACGAGCAGGTCGGACCCAAGCCAGAGTCCCAAAACGGTGGACAGGATCACCACCACGACCAGACTCCAGACGAGCCGGCTCTGGTGGCGCACCTGTCGCACCTGTTCCGCAGCCTGTGCAAAGGAGTGACTCAAATGATCCGGCGCCGCTTGCCGGAAGGCGCGAATCACATCAGGATTCTTTAAATAGAGCGTCCGTTCCCCTTTCTGCCCGGCCCATTTCACGACAAGCTGGTCGTGGTCGAGCCCGCCTGCCGAGACGGTGAGGTTCGAAAAAAGAAAGGATTCCGGCTGGCCATCGGCAGTATCAGATGCAAAGGTAACAGTGAGTCCATCCTCCTCGACTTGAACAAGACAAGGCGCACCGGCGGCAGGAAACTCTTCACCGAAACAGATAGCATTGGGGAAGAATTGAGTCATGGTTAATTGACGATGGACTTATTTGCGGTGGAAACTCCTCGTGCGGATGCTCAAAACGTCGGCCAACAAGGCCGCAGGCGAGAAAGAACCGCAGGCGTACCCTCTGAGATACGTTGAGGATTGTTTCGAGCCGAGAACGAAGTTGGCTGGCGTATTCAGCATCCGCTATTCTGAGACCGGGATGAACTGCCGTATCCACGCTCCAAAACTTCCTGGGTTCCGGCTTTGAATATATACGAGTCCGGGCCCTCGGAACCGACAGACAAACCCTTCACCTGAGGTGAAGCTGGCCACCCAGCCGGAGGTGGCTTTTTCGATGTTGTAGGAGGTCGTGGAGGACCAGGCCACCAGATGGCTATTGTCCACAATATATTCCTGATTGGGTTTCAACTCGATCTTGTGAATGGCCCCGAAACTATTGAGAACGAGTGTCCCCTTCCCGCTGATATTCAGAATAAAGAAACCCTCTCCGCCCAGCAGTCCACGGCTCAGGCCCTGCATTTTGCTTTCGATGACGATCCCGTCGGCACCCGCAAGAAAGCCGTCCTTCTGCACCATATAGTCGTTCACGCCATCGAGTTCCAAGATGACAATTTCTCCGGGCACCGTCGGAGCCAGTAGTGCTTCGCCAGGGCCTCGGCTGGCGCGCAGCGTCTGGAAGAAAAACTTTTCCCCCGTCAGAAATTTTCTCGACAGGGCTCCGAGAAAACCGCCCTCCATCTTGCTTTCAATGTCGATGGTCGGCGAACAAGCCACCATCGCGCCCGACTCGGCTTTGATGTTCTCACCAGCCGCCAACTCTACCCGCACCATCGGAAACGCCCCTGGATATAAGATTTCGCTTTTCATGTCGTCACGCCCTCCATCTATTCATTCTGGCTTTCACACCACCCAGCCGTAGACTTTGTGACTCAGCTCCGGTCCTTCCTCCAGATAGCTCATCCTGAGTCGCCCCAAAACGTCTTGCTGCAATTCATTCCGCTTCGCCTTCGCATCGACGCCGAACACACGCGCCGCATTCAGACCGAAGATCCGTTCCTTCACCTGACGCGTGAGCGGCTGGTACCGATGCTGCTGGATCAACTGATCCGGGATCTGGAATCGCCGAAAGGCTTCGATTTGCCACTGCGGCGAACCATACCAAATCGAATCTGTCCCCCAGAGCACGTGGCCGACGCCGAATGTGTCGATGATCTGCCCAAGTACATGCGCGCAGACCGCCGGATGGGTCGTAACGAGCTGCGCAAAGGTCGAGCCGAGCTCCATGTATATATTCTTGATTCCAGGTTGCGCCTGCTTCATGCGACAGAACTCGGTGGTCCAGGGAATTTCCCCTGTCTTTGCAAACACCGTATCCACCGTTGAGGTACTCTTAAGCCCCGAGTGATAGACCAGGAAATCGATGTCCGGAAAATCTCTTGCGGCCTTGATCAGATCCTTGGGGTGGTTGTAGTCCGGCATCGGCCCAAGAGGAAGTCCTTTATGGACGCAGATTCGCTTAATGGTGAGTTTCCGGGCTTGCTCCAGCATCGGATAGGCAATCTTCTCATCGTCCATCCACCAGCCACGATCGAATCCCTTGGGACAGGAACCGGTGTAACACTTCCACGCATCGACCTTGAGCGTCTCCGCCTGCATTGCCATGAAGTCCAGATCGGCTGTTCCCAGTTGGGGCGTGACTAATCCATGGGCGAGCATTCGTTGGGACTGCGCAAGGCGATTGATCTCGTCGCGGATGTGCGCCATTTCGTTCGGCGGCACCACTGCCTCTTGCGGATAAGGTCCCGGGGGTGTACTGATGAGTCCGATGGTGGTTTCGCTGTCGAGGAACACTTCTTTCACAAAATTCTTCCACGAAAGGTCGTCGATGGTGCCTCGATCGCCCGCCAGCTTCGGGTTGAGTCCTGATTCCCGTATCCGTCGCCTGAGCGACAGCAGCCCCTGTTTGGACACCGCGCCCTTTCGATTATCTTCCGCATCGGTGGGATCGAAGTGCGAGCCGACATAATGGGTCTGCGCATCGAAGATAAAGTAAGGCGCGCCCTGCTGCTCGGCAAAGGCTGCTGTTTCAAACAGTTCGATTTCTCCAATATCGAAGAACTTCCCAAAGATCGAATTCATGGCCAGCAATGCGGCTGCCACTCCGCCGGTCGTCTTGAGAAAGTCTCGACGTGTGAGCCCTCGTCGCGTGGCGGTCTGTTCTACAAGTGATTTGACACACTCTTCGACGCGGGCCTGGTCTGCCGTCTGGCTGAAGGGAGTAAACTCTTCGTTCGAGACGATCTGCGTCGGAATGGCGGAAGGAAATGTGGCACCTTTCCTGGCCGAGGGAAGATGTGGGAAGGGTGATGGTGAGGACGCCATGGTGCCTATTCTTCTTATGAACGATATGCTGTGATTCTGTGGAATACGTCAGGCAGTGTCAAGCAACCTGAGCGGGTGAAGGAATCAGAAATCTTTGAGTGCGGAAAAGGGAGGGGATCGGTGAATGACAATTACTTAGACCGTGGTGGAGACACGGAGCGGCTGTTCTCAAGCACAACCGATTGGGGTTTGGGAATTGTTACAACGACATCGCGCTGAGGATCACCTTCTTGGTCTTTGCCGTCTCGCCCAACACTATAGAGCACCCCCTTACGCTGATCGACCAGCATGGGAAGACCGGTAAAGGGATCGTGGAGTCCCTGGCTAGCCTTTGCAAGGCGCGTGACTACATTTCCATCTTGCTGTACCCACTGTCTGATCCAGACTTGCAGGCTCGCCAGACGAAGCCGCGCATCAGTCTCCACCGTTCGCCCAACATAGGGATCCCATGAGGGGAGTGGCTCGATTCCGATAATGTGCTCGATCGGATTCGCCACGTAGTCCACCACGCTGACAGCCGAGGTTCGAATGAAATCGGACGGTTTGGGCAAGTTGGTGTAGCGCCCTTCCGCCACCGCTTTGCTCGCCGCCTCGTAGTAGTCGGCATAGGCATTGGATCGCCGCTGCACGGGAAGAGGCATCGCGGCCGCTACAGCAACATAAAGAGGGCGCTCGTCGGTCTTGTCGTTCTTCAGGCTCTTCGTCACGGCCTTCGTTGCCCACACAAGATGGCTCTGCATCGGCCATCGGAGTGACAATTCAACTTGATCCAGTGGGCGAACGATCTTGCCGAGTCGACGGATCGCTGTCTCATCGAGATCCTGACGGGTCAAGAGCCCGGATGCAATAGCGGTATTGTCCTGCACTGCCGTCACTGCCAACATCTTCACCATCAACGTCTTCGACTGTCCTAGCGCAGTACGCCAGGATCCCATATCGTTCTCAAGCCGCCCGAGACCGGTGTTGAGATCCTGCGTAAACCCTTCTACCAGATACAATCGATGAGCCAGTAGAATATGGGCACAGTTCGGGCTCAGGATTTGCCCATAGCCTGCATCTTCAAACGGCATAGACAGCCACTGTTGGTAGCGTTTGAGAGCGAGTGATTCTTGAGTCGCCCACAATCGGATTGATGCAGCCCGCGGCTTCAGTTGTGCCATCGGATCGGCGCTGGTGAACCATTCATGGACCACGTTGGCGGAGGCTCCTGTCGTCGCCCCTTCTCCCGCATCACCGAGCATGCAGGCGCTCGCTGCTTGTAGATCGCTCCCTTCCACTTCCCGCTCGTAACCCGCTCGGAGCGGATCTTGTTCCCCGGAAACATCAAAGCCGAGCAGCAAGAAATACCCGTTTTTTGTTGAATCGGTGAGAGCACGTGGAGGACTCACTGTCAGATTCTGATAGGCTGGCGACGGCGGAACTTCCATCACCATCCAGGCTAATCCAACCGCCCCGATGCTGACCGCCATCAACACAACGCAGGAAATCGCCAACCCCACACACAACAAAGCAATCGATCGCGTCGTCGAAAAACAAGATCCGATAAACGACGAGATGCTAGTGCGGACCCTCGCCACTCTCGCGACAATTCGAGGCCGCGGTCTTGGCGACGCCACATAATCCCGCGTAGGAACTTGGCTTTTCTCTCCCGTTGAGTCAAAAAGAACATCAACGGCCGACGCAGCAACAGATAAGGCAGGTTCTGGCTTCGAGTAAGTGGTTTCGACGCCGGAATCCCCCCACGTCTCGGAAGACGGTGGGGGAGTATTCACAAACGTGATCGATTCACTCGCCTGAACCCATTCCGGTTTCATATCTTCCGGAGGAACAACTTTTTCCTGAAGGGGAGCGATTGCTTCGACAACAGGAGCCGCTTCCGAAGGAACCGATTCCCACCCACCGGTACGCGATAGCTCTGCAGCCATGTCAGGCGGTTCTTCAACCGGCGGTAACGGAACCGGCGGATCGACGAGAGTTTCCCCCTTCTCCTTGTCCCAGTTTCGTTTCTTTTCAGACGGACGATGTTGCTGAACCTCGACTTCGCCAGTGCTCCAACGCGACACGGTATTCATCGAGGGAAGAGATGACGGAGGCGCATCGCTTGGCGTTGCTAAGGGCGGAGGAGCCGCGGCGACC
>DATHTZ010000153.1:0-3463 GCA_035462675.1 Nitrospiraceae bacterium
TGTGATCGTCTGGGGAGGATTTATGGACTCAGCAGCTGGGGCTTGTAATGCTTGTGGTGCCACTGGCATCGCACTCATGAAGTTATCGCTCGGAAAGGACTTTTTCGGCAGGGTCTACGATCGACTGTCCCCTTCGACCGATCAAAGCCCTAAATGGTATTGCGAAGGCTGTTCGATGCAGAAAAATCTCCAGCGGGATTTTCGAGATATCCTGGGGGAATTCGATAAACTCACGGCCGGCCAAGGTTCCACCCTGGCTACCCAGGAAGAATTTCAACGGGCCTCGTTACGATTGCGAGAGATTTCGACTATTCTTACCGGAGCGGCGGGTCATTCCCCATTCCTGAGCACGGACGACGTTACACAGCTGATAGGACGGATGCAAACGGCCACGATGCAGGCCTAACTCGGAATCAACTCATGTCTGGGTTCAAGCGACATATTTTCGTCTGTACCAATCAACGGAGCCCCGATGATCCCCGTGGGAGCTGCTCGAAGCTGGGATCTGAGGCGATCCACGCCCGCTTCAAACAAGAAGCGAAGCGGTTGGACTTGAAAGACGTCGTTCGCGCCAATAAAGCCGGGTGCCTCGATCACTGTGCCGATGGGCCGAGCGTGGTGATCTATCCTGAAGGCGTGTGGTATCAAGTCAAATCCGAAGCCGACGTGACGGAAATTATGGAGCGCCACGTCGTCAAAGGCGAGGTCGTGACCCGTCTCGTCATGCCCGATCACTCAGTTCCCACGACACTCCCCCCGCTCACATCGTAGCGCCTCATCACAAGGATCGCGATGGCTGTCGAAGAAAAGTGGAAAGCCAACCTGGAAAAGGTGGCCTTCATGAAGCAGTTTCCTGGGCTACTCGGAAACTGGGACTCATTGGCGGGTAAGACCATCAAGGCCGTTATCCCGCTCAAGGGAAAACAGGGGGCCGCCGTGCTCGTATGCACCGACGGTACCTTTACCATCGTGCCCGCGATGGCGCCGGAGCCCTACGAGTTGGGCGAAGCCTTGGCCGTGGCACGGGCGCTCCTTGAGCCTGCGCATCAGGCGGCCTACGTGGAGTATGATCGATTGGTCAAGAAGGACAAAGACGCCCTTAAGTCGGCCAGGGTAGACAAGATTCTTGGAGCGATTCAGAACAATCTGGAGCAGCATCCGGAATTAAAAGATCGCTTGAAAGAACTTGTGAAGGAGTGGAAGTGAGCAGCCTCCCGGATCGAAACATGTTCGACATCTTTTCCCAAGGTCTCTTTGAAGGAGTCAAACCCATGATGGTCATACGCGATCACCTCATCCGCCATCCCGACCGCTGCACCCATCAAGCCATCTGCGTGCCGATCTGTCCGACCGGCGCCTGGCTGTCGACTCCTCCATACAAGTTCGATCCTTCCCGATGTCTGGAAAGCTGTCGCCTCTGTTTGGATGCCTGTCCCTCACAGGCGATCTTCGCTGTGTTCAAGAAGGGGGAGAAGTTGCTGGAGCCGCAAAAGAAGTAGGGGAGTCGCGGCTGACGAACGGCGCGCGGCCTCGGCAACACCATAATGCGTTGGATCTAAACAGCCGGCTGAATCTTTTTATCATTCCCCCGCAGGCTCCTATAAAACCCTGCCCTTCGGGCAGCATGCCGTCGCCTGCTTTCCTTATCATGCTTCCTGATGTTCTTTTAGCGCTATGGTGTTGCCTCGACGCGCATCCGTTCCATCCGCAACTGGAAGAAGGATAGAAGGAAGGCCCTCGTTGAACGCGCTCAGTCGGGGATCAGCCAGCCCACTCCTTGAGAAAGACGAAGAGAAAAGAAAGGACCCGTTGAGTTTCCGTTTTCCTTCTCCCCCTCACTACCTCAGCTTCTTCGCTCCTTCGGCAAAGTCGCCTCGAAACTCTTCTCACCAGACGTGTAGGAGAACCACGAAAGAAAGTCGTAGCCCTCGCCGCGCATCCGTTCCATCCGCGACTGAAAAAGGATGGGAAAGAAGACCATCGTCGGACGCACATTGACTTAGGGATGAGCTAGCCCATCCCTAAGAGGACCGAAGAGATTAACCGAGGTACTTTTTGCTTTTTTCCCCCACCCAATCAGGCGAAGACCAATGTCTTGATCGCTGACCAATCATGATCGCATCACCCAGAAGTCAGGACGGTCTCTGAACAGAAGGGCTGCCCTTGTGGGCAGCCCTTCTGGTTCACGTTATGTCCGACGGATTACGGGCTGGTCGAGTCGTAGACCTGGGCCTGTGAGCTGCACGGCATGATCTGTCGTCCTGGATGGATTACAAGGAGCTCACTCCAATTTGGCTCTGATCGTCTTGCTGCCGCTGTCATCACCGATGGTGAGTCCCACCGTTACAGGGTTGCTGGTCACGGTCAAATTCGCGCCTTTGCCTTCCACCTTAAACTCGTAATCGTTCCCGAGCATCAGCGACCGCAGCACCGCCTCCAGCTTGACGCCGTGAATAACCCCTTCGAACGTGAATCGTCCTTTTTTCTGTTTGAAGGAGCCAGCCGGGATTGTCGTGGAGAAGGCACCCACCTGAACCGTCACCGCTTCAGTGAGGGGAGCAATTCCGTTATTGTTGGGGCCTAGGGTGAAGATGGCCGTCATCTCGAACTCATCCTCGAATTTATCGTGGTGGGGCCGATGGTGCCCTTCAAACTCATCCTCATGATGCCGATGACGCGCCTGGAACTCATCATGGTGTGGCCGATGACGCAAGTCGATCTCCGCGTTGGCCCTGAAAGCGGCAAACGGGAGGTTGGTGGTGATCTTTGCCACGAAGGCGTCGCCGCCGCTCCCCCCAAACCCGGTTGCGCTGCCGCTGCCACCATACGTGCTTTGGATAATACTGCCGGCCGTGCCTGGAAAGCCGGACCCAGGCGTGAAGGTCCATCCGGTCACGTAGGCATTGCCCGCCGCGTCCACGGCGATACCCTGGCCTACGTCATTGCCGCCGCTGCCACCGAGATAGGTTGAATAGCCGAGGGCCGTGCCGGCCGCGTTGAGCTTCGTGACAAAGGCGTCGCTGCCGCCACCGCCGGAGTATGTGCTCTGGATGGAGCTGCCTGCCGTGCCCGGAAAGCCGGATCCGGGTGTGCTGGTCCACCCGGTCACGTAGGCGCTGCCCGCCGCGTCCACGGTGATCCCGTAGCCCAAGTCAATGCCGCTGCCGCCGAGATAGGTTGAATACACCAGGGCCGTGCCGGTCGCGTTGAGCTTCGTGACGAAGGCATCGTTGCCACCGCCATTCGTGCTCTGGATAGAGCTGCCCGTCGTGCCCGGAAAGCCGGATCCGGGTGTGCTGGTCCACCCGGTCACGTGGGCGCTGCCCGCCGCGTCCACGGCGATCCCGTGGCCTTCTTCGACGCCGCTGCCGCCCAGATAGGTCGAATAGATGAGTGCCGTGCCCGCCGCGTTGAGCTTCGTGACGAAGGCATCCTCGATGCCGCCAAACGTGCTTTGGATGGC
>DATHTZ010000154.1:0-3485 GCA_035462675.1 Nitrospiraceae bacterium
GTCAGTTTTGGGACGATAGGAAACTGCAATTGGCCTTGGACCGTCCATAACCCCGCGCCACCATTGTTCAGGTTAATGCCGAAGTCACTCACGTCTCCTGGGGCATTGGCGTTGAAGATGTGTGAGTAGCCCCAATATCCGTTCGTGCCCAAAAGGGCCTCCGGCGTGGTGAATTGATTGCTGGTGTAACCTTCTTTGTCACCTGAAGCGTAGAGCGCAAAGAGATTGAGTGTTGCGGGGCCGATCGGAACTGCGCCTTCAAATTTCGCGGAATAACCAGTGTGATTGTTGCCCGTGAGTCCCGTTCCAATCCGTCCCGAGTTCAACATGACATAACTGTTCCAGGCGCCAGTGCCCAGGAGCGAGCCTGATGCAGTCAGCGAGACCCAGTTCTCGTGCGTGTCTCCAATGTTGATATTGTCGGTCTTCCCTATGTTCAACGCATAATGATGTCCACCAAGTTTCAGGTCGTATGTTCCTATCTTGAACGGTTTGTTGTAATCCGTAACCCACATGTCGCCGTTCTTGCCGAACCCTTGCCCTTGCCCGAAAGTCCCGGCTTCGAGGTCGGCGGCGAATCGATAGAAACCAAGGCGGTAGTCCCCGTCTCCAATCTTGCCACCAAGTGCCGCTCCCCCTACGTTGAAATCCCACTCAGCATCCCACAAGACACGCCCGACCTGATCAATTGTCGGCAGAATGCCCACAACCAATGTGTGATTTTCGATGGGTGTGACATAGATATAGCCGTACCGTACCCCACGGGCTTGGAGTCGGTTGAATGCGTTGGCAGTTCCGTCCGGGTTGGCTCCTGTCTCCCCACGCGGATCACTGGCAGCCGGGCTGGAGCCGCCGAACCCACCGCGATATTCCAACTGGATGTAGACGCCGACATTGTCCGAATCTTTTTGCTGCAGATCGGAGGCCAAGCGCATTCGCTGGCGGAAGAAGTCGTAGCTTGCGGTATCCCCGAAGGTGAGTTGACCAGGGCCGGTGCCGGTCGACGGGAGACTCCCGCTATTTACTCCGCTCGGAATATTGCTGGCGTTGTACATCACGCGATATTGTGCCCACACGCGTAGGCGAAAGTTTTCAATGGGGACCGCATAGGTATTCTCGTTGGCCGGTTCGGGAAATGGAAGTTGATCGGCATGGGTATGAGTTACCCATAGTCCCACTGGGAGGAATACAATTAGCGCTGTGATAAATGATCTTCCAGTCAGGAACAGTCTCCTCACTTCTTCCTCCTTGGCATGGCTGTTGAGCGAAGGTAGCGTTTCCTATACACATGTAGATATCTCTATGTCTACTGGCATGGCACCCTCTATGTGTGCACTGTATCCATAAGAGATATGGGGGGGTAGCGCAGGCTGTCGGGAATAAGGCAGGGAAGACAAGCCGGGATATCGGTGGCCGGCAGATCGATCGGTTTAGTCGGTGACAATATCTATCCTCGCATCCCGCTCACATAGGCAACGGTCAGCGGGTCACGGGGTTCTTCAAAGATCTGTTTAGCCGTCCCTGATTCAATCAGCTGCCCCGCTCCGTTTTGCACCCAGAACAAGGCGGCGTAATCCGCGATCCGACGGGCCTGTGCAAGATTGTGTGTCACGATCAGCACCGTGTAGCGACCCCGCAGGCCCACGATCAGGTCTTCGACGACGCCGCTGGAGAGTGGATCGAGTGCGCTGCAGGGCTCGTCCATCAGGAGCACTTCTGGCGAGAGAACCAGTGCTCGGGCCATGCACAATCGCTGCTGTTGGCCGCCGGACAGCGCCAAGGCCGACGAATGCAGGCGGTTCTTGACTTCGTCCCACAGCCCCACGTCGCGCAGTACCGTCTCGATGCTGATGGCGATCCGTTCCCGATCCTTGAGCCCATGCTCGCGCAAGGGAAACTCCAGGTTCTTCAGGATCGAAAGAGGGAACGGATTCGGCTTTTGGAAAATCATGCCGACGCGGCGGCGCAATTGGATCACATCGGTGTGCGGAGCGAACAGATCGAGGCCGTCGAGGCGAATGCGCCCCGCCACCCGGCACCCAGGGATGAGATCGGTCAGGCGATTCAACGTGGTGAGGAAACTGGTCTTACCACAACCTGAGGGGCCTACAAGTGCCGTGATGCATCCTTGTTTGATCGAGAGCGTCACATCATGGAACGCCGGCTTCTGACCATAATGCAAGCTGAGCTGTTCGACTTCGATGAACGGCTTGGGCACGCAACAGGCCGGTCGCTCCTCCAGGGGAAAGCAAGGTTGTGTATCCGGCGTGGGAGTAGACGGCCTCATACTGTGACGATCCTCCGATGCAGCCAGTGTTCGGCCAGCCACGACGCCGTTCCATTGATCGCAAGCAGCAAGACGATCAACACCAGCGCCGAGGCATAGGCGTTCGCGTCTCCCCCGGAGACATTCATCGAGAGGTCGAAGATGTGGATGGACAGTGCCCGACCGGAATCGAGCAGTGACTCCGGCATGCGGTCTACATAGCCGCTCGTGAAGATGAGCGCGGCCGTTTCCGCAATGGCTCGACCCACCCCGAGCACCAGACCGACCAAGAGTCCAGGCACGGCCGCCGGCAACAAGAGGTGGAACAGCGTCGTGGTCCGCGAGAGCCCCAAGGCGGCGGCGGAGAGCCGGTAGCCGGACGGCACGGCGTGGAACCCTTCCTCTGTCGAACGGATAAGGATCGGCAGCACCATGCAGGCCAGCGTCAGACCACCAGACAGGATCGAGAAACCGAGCCCCAGCGTCTTGCAAAAGAAGGCGTTGCCGAAGAGCCCGAAAACGATCGACGTCACACCCGATAGCACATCGAGGCTGCGGCGGGTCAGCCGACCGAACAGACTGTGGTCTGTAGTGAACTCGGCCAGCAACACAGCGGTCCCGACGCCAATTGGAACGGACACCCCAAGACAGACACCCAAGATCAACGCGGTCGAGACTAAAATGGACCCGATCCCACCTTCGCGGCCGGCGTTCCGAGGGGGTGCCGTCAGAAATGTCCATGAGATTTGACTCAGACCGTGCCAGAGGATGTCCCACAAGAGCCAGCAGAAGGGGGCGGTCACGAGAGCCGCCGCGCTCCACACCAAGGTCGAGGCGAGCCATTCGCGCCCACTACGATGTCGTTCCAGAGCCTTAGCCATAGATTCTTCCATGGCTGATCCAGTCTGCGGCGGCGACAAGCGCGGCGATCATCCCCATCAAGACCAGCCCGCTGACGAACAACGCGGCGCGATGGTCCCCGAGGGCATAAGCCATCTCGAGCGCGATGTTGGCGGTCAGCGTGCGCATCGGATCGAACAGACTGTGAGGAGTCTGCACCACGTTCCCGCAGACCATGAGAATCGCCATTGTCTCCCCGATGGCCCGACCGGTCTCGAGGATGACGCCGGTGAACAACCCCGATTTGGCCGCTGGGAACACGACCCCCCGAATGGTCGCCCAGCGTGGCAGTCCCAATGCGGCCGCACCACGCAAGTAT
>DATHTZ010000155.1:0-4899 GCA_035462675.1 Nitrospiraceae bacterium
AGATCTGCCCTCCAATATCTTCTGTTACTGCCACTCCCCTGGGAACGAATACAAGACAGACAGGATCTTGAACCATTTGATCCTTGCTGGGAACAAGACGCTCTGGCTGCCCTAGACCTTTGAACCCTTGAAGGGCTCGCCGAAGGATAAAGTACAGGACAACAAGTAGCCCGAGAATGAGAACAACTCTATACATAGGGGCTAGGCTTCCTTATGCCACAATCCTATGGGACAGGATCACCGCTGTCAAGAACTCCAGCCTTTGTTCTTACTAGTAAGTCGCCGAACTCTCATTCGTACCCTCAACTCAAATGGCCTAGTTGTAGGTGAGCGGAAGACCCATTTTCATGCAACACCCAGTACTTCAGATGGATATGCTTCTATTTTCCATCATGGTAAAGTGCGACATGACAATTTGCGATAAATGCCGCGGGGCAATGTTACCGGAACGGGCAGTGGATCTGAACGCAGGGCTTGCGATCACAGTATTTGCGTGTTTGAACTGTGGTCGTCGGAAATCAGCGGACCAAGAACCTCGGCCTATTACCGCAAGACATTAACCCGCGCTATGACAGGACCGAAACCGCTCACGTACGACGAGCGAAAGGCAGCTGAAGCCGCCTTTGGTGGTTATCCGTCTAATGCTGAGAGGACGGACTTTGCTCAGGAAGTTTACGCTAATACGCTCTGCGGTGATCGCAAAGCGAAGAACCACTGCTCTCAGTCCCACAAGCAAACAGGACCTTGAAGAAGTCGGTCGGTAGTTTGTGGTGTGTCCCTGCCCACAAACTGGTATCAGTTCCTAGAGATCATCCTGCACAACTCTCCATTCCGCAATCGCACGATCAGCACGACATCGCAACACCGGACCATCGCATATACATGGGGCAGAACCGCGATGCGACCTCACTCTCACCCCCCTCACAATAGTCGAACCCCGCATCTCTCCCACTGCTTGATTGATGTGAACTAGAAATCGCTTCGGCAGAGGCTCCATCGAGGTAACAAACTGTCGCTGGCCAGGTTCATGATGTGGGAGCCAAACGGGAAGGAGGGACTATCGGAGACTCAGCACATCCATCATGTCATACAGGCCCGGTGGCTGCCGAACCACCCACCGAACGGCACGCAAGGCGCCTCCTGCGAAGGTATCGCGGTTACTCGCTCGATGTGTCACTTCGATCCGTTCACCCATCCCGCCAAAGAGAATCGTGTGGTCGCCAACAATGTCGCCGGCACGGATGGTTTGAATTCCAATCTCGCCCTTCTTCCGTTCCCCGATAAGGCCTTTTCTGGCATAGACGCCGACCTGATCCAGATCGCGGTTCACAGCTTTCGCCAAGACTTCCGCAATTTTGAGAGCCGTCCCGCTCGGCGCATCTTTTTTTAAACGATGGTGGGCTTCAATCACTTCGATGTCGTAGTCGTCCCCCAGCGTTTCCGCCATCTCACTGATGACCTTATAGATCAGATTGATACCCACGCTCATGTTGGGGGACAACACGCAGGGAACTTGGCACGCCAGCGATTTCAGCTCCTCGAGCTGAGGAACGGAAAACCCCGTCGTGCCGATCACCATGGCTCGCTTGTGCTCTGCTACCGTGCGTAAATGATGCAGGGTCGCTTCAGGGGCGGAGAAATCGATGACGACTTCGCCTCTGTCGAGAAGCGAAGAGAGATTGTCGGTAATCGGAAGGCCCGCATGGCCACAGCCCGCTGTTTCTCCGGCATCGTCACCGACAGCATGATGGCCCTTTCCCTCAATGGCACCCGCCAGCGTCAGGGTGGTCGAATCTTTGACAAGGGCAACCAGACGACAGCCCATGCGACCGGCTGCCCCTGCGACAATGACGTTGATCATCGTTGAGTACCTGAGCTAAGACCAGCCAGACGCTAGATGAGGCCTGCGTCCTTTAAGGCCCCAGTAAGTTGATCCTTTGTCTCGGTCGCCATGGCACAAAGCGGCAACCGTAGCTCCGGATCGATTTTCCCCATCATGCCCAACGCGGTTTTCACCGGAATCGGGTTGGTCTCGTAAAAGAGCGCGGTGAAGAGCGGCGATAAGGCGAAATGAATCCGGCGCGACTCTTCGATACGTCCACTCAGGAACGCCTTGACCAATTGAGCCATCTCGGATGGGGCGATATTTGACGTGACGCTTATGACCCCTTTTCCTCCAACGGCCATCATAGGCAATGTCAGGGCATCATCGCCGGCAAGGACCGTCATCCGGTCACCGCAAGCCCTCGCAATCTCAGAAGCTTGCTGGACTGAACCGCTCCCCTCTTTGATCCCGACTATGCTCTGTAACCCACATAGCCTCGCCACCGTGGACGGCAGCATGTTCACACCGGTTCTTCCGGGAATGTTATATAAGACCTGCGGGAGGTCCACGGACTCCGCGATCGTTTTATAATGCCGATACAATCCCTCCTGCGTCGGCTTGTTATAGTAGGGTGTAATGAGCAGCGCCCCATCGGCCCCCGCCTGCTTGGCGTGTTTCGTGAGAGACACCGCTTCTGCCGTGCTGTTGGAGCCGGTCCCGGCAATCACTGGGACGCGCCGATTGACCACCTCGACAGTCAATTCGATCACACGGTGGTGCTCCTGGTGTGAGAGGGTGGCGGATTCGCCGGTGGTGCCGCAGGGTACAATTCCGTTCGTCCCGTTGACAATTTGCCATTCGATCAGGTCCCCGAAGGCCTGCTCGTCGACTTTGCCATTCCGGAATGGGGTTACAATGGCAATCAATGCGCCAGTAAACATGCTCTCACCTTCGCCGCTGAAGTAGCTGCCGCGCCCACTCCTCAGTCGAGAAATGCCGGGATTGTTTCGCCCTTTACCAAGTCATCGTACGTCTCTCTGGTCTTGATGACGTGGATCTCCCCATCTTTGATCAGCACTTCCGGCACCCGAGGCCGTGAATTGTAGTTAGACGCCATCACAAAACCATAGGCCCCCGCACTCATCACCGCCAGCATGTCACCCGGGTTGACCTCCGGCAATGACCGGTCTTTTGCCAGAAAATCGCCGGACTCGCAGACCGGGCCGACCACATCCACGTGATGCTTGGGCCGCTGCAACACCGCCTCTGACAAGGGACGAATCTCGTGATAGGCCCCATAGAGGCTCGGTCTGATCAGGTCGTTCATCGCTGCATCGACGATAATAAACCGTTTCGCTTCGCCGTCCTTCCGATACAACACTTTCGTCACGAGAATGCCGGCGTTGCCGACGATGACGCGACCCGGTTCCATGATGAGGGTGACATTCAAATCCTTCAATAGTGGCGATACTGCGTCTGCTAGATCTTGCGGCAGCGGCGGCGTTTCGTCCGAGTAGGTGATGCCGAGGCCGCCGCCGATATTGACGTATCGGATGTTGATCCCCTGAGCCTTCAAGGCTCCGACCAGGTTCACTACCTTCTTCACAGCCTCGACGAATGGCGTGACTTCCGTCAACTGTGACCCAATATGCTTATGTACGCCGACGACATCGATGTTGACGAGCGAAGAAGCCAGTGCAAACTCTTCGAGCGCCCGATCCGCGGCAATCCCAAACTTGCTCTTCTTGAGACCGGTCGAAATATAGGGGTGCGTTTTCGGGTCGATGTCGGGATTGATACGGAGGGCGACTCTCGCCTTAGTCCCGACCGAAGCCGCCACATCATTAAGCGCCTGCAACTCGGCCGAGGATTCGACGTTGAACATCAGGATGTCGGCCTTCAAGGCCTCGCGGATCTCTTCCGCATTCTTACCGACGCCCGCGAAAACAATCTTTGAGGGAGGAACGCCTGCCTTGAGCGCACGAAAGAGTTCTCCGCCGGATACGATATCGACCCCACCCCCCTCCTTCGCCATGAGGCGGAGGATCGCGATATTGGAATTGGCCTTCATCGCGAATGCAATCACATGCGGCACACTCTTGAAGGCGCCATCATATGCCCGAAAATGTCGAACGAGAGTTGCATAGCTGTAGATATAACAAGGCGTGCCGACCTCCTTCGCAATCCGGCTGACCGGCACCTGTTCGCAATAGAGCTCACCATGTCGATACTCGAAATTATGCATCCTGCAAATCTTCATTCAGATGCTCAAGGCCTACAAGGGAGAAACCCTGCAAGGAGGCTTCGAATGCATCCTTAAACTTGCGAAAGCGGACCTTCACATTCGGAATTGTGACCTTCATTGCGTCTGAATCCACCAACGCTTTGAGGGCATCTGGCGTCGCCAGCTTGAGGTGTTCGAAGTTGACGATGACGTCCATACGCGCCTGATTGGCCGCTTCCTTGATCCGCTTGATCAATTCTAAGGCATTCAGGCGATCGAGGGTACCATCAAGATCCACGAACAAGGCCGCAAACTTGTCATGCCGCTTGGCCTTGATGTGGAAAATCAACTGTTGTGCCGAGAGCGCGTTCGGATCTAACGCCTGTTTCAGCGCGTGCAGCGCGCTAGGAATCAATTGCTCCTTGTCCAACACCGGAAGTTTCGCCTGGAGATTCTTCAATACCCCCGCGAGCGGCGACAGGGACGCCTTCGGACAGGTTCGTTTGACCAACTTCCTGAACTCCCGATTCATCTCCAATCGCGGAATGAACCGCTGACTCGTGCCCGACAGCCGCTTCCAGATCGACGGGATGGAATAGAATTCATGATTGGCCCAGTGGAAGCCTTCCTGTAACTGCTCGACGGTCATCCGGCTCGGATGGAACACCACATGCTTGCCGTCGTATTTCGCCCAGTCCCTATCGAAGATACGACCGGACTTTTCGAAGCGGTCGAATAACTGCGTCCCAGGAAGAGGCGTCAACACATTGAAGTACGCCAATTCCACCTGGTTCTTCGTCAAGAAATCGACGGCCCGTTCGAACACCGTCACATCATCGCTGTCGAACCC